>DATAAL010000229.1:0-4654 GCA_036260145.1 Longimicrobiaceae bacterium
GGGGAGCCGCACCTCCTGCTCGGCCTTGAGCTGCAGGATGGGATCCATGGGCGCCTCGCCCAGGAAGATCACCGATCCCTGCGTCAGCCGGATGCGCCGCCCCGCGAAGGTGTACTCCCCGCGGTCGGTGTTGATGGTGCCGCGCAGAGCCAGCGCCTGCGCCGCGCGGTCCATGCTCACCGTCAGTGCCCCCGCCTCGGCGGGGGTGTAGATCTGCACGTTCGCCTGCGAGTTGCGCACCCAGGTGTCCGGCGCGATGGATACGGCCACGTCCACGCGCAGGTTGGCGAGGAGCGGGTTCTGCGCGGGGAGCACCCGGAGCGCCGCGGTGTCGCCCAGAGCGGTGACCGAGGGGGCGTCGATGTCGATGCGCTGGGCCGTGGTCTCCGGGACGTAGACCACGCCGCGGCGCACCCTGAGGGTGCCGGTGAGGTGCGCGCCGGTCCACGGCCCGTCCAGGGCCAGCTCCGCGTCCGCTTCCACCGTCCCCTGCTCGTTGTCCAGGACCCGCGCGTTGCGGGCGGCGAGCCGCAGGTCGAAGCCCGGCCGGGTGAGGGTGGCGAGGTCCAGCCCGCCCGTGACCCGCAGGATGCCGCGGCGGCTGCGGGCGCTGAGGGAATCGACGATCGCCGTGTCGCCGGCCACCCGGAGGGTGCCCGCGATCTCCCGCAGCTCCAGCCCCGGCTGCACCACCCGGAGCGATCCCAGGTCCAGGTTCACCACGCCGCGCACGTCCGGGTCCGCCCGCGTCCCCCGCACGGCGAGCGTCCCGATCACGCGCCCGCGTACATCCGAGACGGCGGTGGTGAAGCTGGGGAGCGCCTCCAGCGGGAGGCTGTCGGCGCGGACGTCCAGGACCAGCGGCGCGCTCGCGGCGAAGCGGGGCCCCTCCACCCCGGAGAGCGCCAGGTTGACGGGGAGGCGGCCCTCCGCGGTGAGGAGCACCCGCGCGCCCTGGGTCAGCTCGGCGTTGCCGCGCAGCAGCCGGTCGGCGTAGGCGAAGCGCGCCGCCACGTCCGGAACCCGGGCCGTTTCCACGACTGCCTGGACGAGCCCCGCCGTTCCCGAGATGGCCGGGTTCCTCCCGGTGCCGCGGAGCTGCAGGTCCAGGGAGAGGAGACCGCGCACCCGGAGCGAGTCCTGCATCAGCGCCAGGACATCGCCCACCTGCAGCCGGTCGATCGCCACCCTCAGGTCCGCCGGCCCCTCGGTGGGGAGCCGCCCGTCCACGAACACCCGTCCGCCCTCCTCGCTGCCCAGTTCCACGTCCTGGACCTCCACCCCGCTCCCCGCCCAGCTCACCCCGCCCGGGCGGAGCGCGCGCCAGGTGGTGGTGTCGAAACGCAGCGCGAGCTGCGAGTAGCGGAGCTGCTTCCGCTCCGGCGAGACGGCGAAGGTGGCGAGGGCGCGGTAGTCGCGCCGGGAGTCCTGCCGCACCAGCAGGTCGAGGGTCCCGTTCCCCGTCGCCCGGCTCCCGGCGTAGCGCACCCGCGCGGCTACGCTGTCCAGGTCGAACCCGCCCGCCTGTACCCGATCGAGCTGCGCGTCGAGCGAGAGGTCGGAGCGGGGGGTGGGCGCGTTCAGCCAGGTGTACGCCACCCGTCCGTTGCCCACGGTGTTCCCGAAGGCCACCAGGTCGCGCATTGCCGCGGTGCCGCGCAGGTCGAAGCGCGTGACGTTCCCGGCGAGCGTCCCCGAGGCGTCCAGGCTCCCGGCGAGCGAGTCGCGGGGGACGGCGTGCGCGGTGTCCACCTGCAGCGCGGGCTCGGCCGGCCGGCCGGTAGCGGCACGCTCCACCTCGGTCGCGCGGGCGAGGCGCAGCGAGTCCGCCCGCGCCCGCTCGATGGCCCGCGCGATCCCGGCGGGGCGGGGGCGCACCCGGGCGGTATCCACGGGGAGGAAGCCGGCGAAGCGGGAGAGCGTGTCCACCCGCACCCGGTAACCGAGCGTCCCCCTCCGGCCTGCCACCAGCCCGAAGCTCCCCCGCGCCTCCGCCAGCGCGGAGCCCAGGCGCACCGCGCCGCGTTCCACGGTGGCGAGCCCCCCCGCCAGGCGGGTGAGGAGGCGCACCGAGTCGACCCCTGTGCTCCCCACCCGCGCCCCGGTGAGGTCCGCGGCGAGCGTCGCCGTCATCGTCGCCGGGTCGGTCCCGTGCCCCACCGCGGACGCGGTCCCCGTGAGCCGGGTGACGGGGGCGCGCAGCGTCACCGCGTGCACGTCGAAGCCGGCGAAGCGCGCCCGCAAGTCGTACCCCCTGAGGGCGCTCGCCAGGTCCAGGCGGCCTTCCGCATCCACCCGCCCGCCGTCTCGCACCGCCAGGCCGAGCGAGAACGCCAGGTCGCGCCGGGTGCCGTTCGCGCGCACGCGCCCGGTGGCGCTCCCATGAAGCCCCGCGGAGGGGACGAAGCGTCCGACCGTGGTCAGGGAGAGGGGGAGCGCCCGCACGTCCACCGCGAAGCGCCCGCCCCCGAACGGGACCGCCGCCTCCCCCACCAGCCGGGAGGTCCCGGTGGGCGCCTCGTGCGTCACGTCGCCGCTCACCGCCAGCCGCGTCGCCGTCGAGCCGTTCAGCGTCGCCCGCCCGGCCAGGAAGCCGGAGAGCGGGAGGTCCGGGTTGAAGGCGCGGACCAGCGCGGTCTGGAGCGGGTCGAGGCGCAGCCGCAGGTCGCGCGCGCGGAAGGCGTCCCCGAAGCCCACCCCGCCCGAGGCCACCAGGTGCGAGCGGCCGGTTTCGGCGCTGCGGTGCACCAGGTCCGCGGCCAGGCGCAGCTCCGCGGGGGTCCCGCTCAGCCGCGCGGTGCCCTGGATCTCGCCGCCCAGCGCCAGGTCCGGCCTGAAGGCCCTCGCCAGTGCCACCTGCAGCGGGTCGAAGCGCAGCCGCAGGTCGCGCATGCGGAGCACGTCGCCGAAGGCCACGCTGCCGTTCGCTACCAGGCGGGAGCGACCGGTGGGCTCGCTCCGGTGCACCAGGTCCGCGGCGAGGCGCAGGTCCTCGGGCCTCCCGTTGAGCGTCGCCATTCCCACCACCGTTCCGCTCAGGGGGAGGTCGGGGCGGAAGGCGCGGGCGAGGGCGACCTGCAGCGGGTCCAGCCGGATGCGGAGGTCGCGCGCCGCGAAGGCGCCTGCGCGGCGGACGACCGCCCCGTTCGCCTGCACGCGGGAGCGCCCGACGGAGGCCGCCCGGTGCGCCAGGTCGGCGCGGAAGTCGAACCCCGCGCGGGTGCTCCCCGTCAGCGTGGCGGTCCCGGTGATCGCGCCGCCCACGGGGAGGTCCGGCCCGGCGGCGCTGACGAGCGTCATCTGCAGCGGGTCGAAGCGGAGCCGCAGCCGTTCGGCGCGGAAGCCGTCGACGGTGCCCACCGTCCCGTCGGCCAGGACCCGGCTGGTGCTCCGGGCGCGGTCGGTGAAGGCGACGCTGCCGTCCACCCGCAGCTCCTCCGGGCGCCCAGCAAGCACCAGCCGCCCGCCGAGCGTCCCCTCCCGCGGGATCTCCACGGACGGTGCCACGCGGCGGATCAGCCGGGTGTCCACCGCCGCGAAGCGGAGGTCGGTCGGGCCCAGGATGAGGGAGTCGCCTAAGCTGAGGTCGAGGCGCCCGGCGAGGCGGGCGCGCTCCACCGAGAAGCTCATCTCCCGCGCCACCACCCGGGTGCGCTCCCCCACCCGCGTGACACCCAGGCGGAGGCTCCCCCCGCCGCGCTCCGGGAGCGGAGGATACGCCCAGCGGAGGTCCGCGAAGACCAGCCGCGGCGCGACCACCGAGGCGCGCACGTCACCGTTCCCGATGTCGTAGACTCCGTCCAGCGTCGCCCGCGTGCCGGGGAAGGCCAGCCGCAGCCGCTCGGCCGTGACCGTGTCCCCGCCGCGGATGATCCTCCCGGCGAGCTCGCGCACGTCGGCGGCGGGGGGGCGGAAGGGGAGGGCGAGCATGCTCAGCCGCCCCACGTCGAACACCATCGTCGCGCTGTCCGGGTGCGCCAGCCGCAGCCGGTCGAAGCGCCCGTTGATGCGCCGGTATTCCTGCAGGCTCTGGAAGCCCCGCGGGACGCGGACGACGTGGAGCCGCGTCGCGGGCGAGAGCGCCGCGGCGATGGCGCTGTCGCGCGCGGCGCCGCGCAGCGAGTCGGGCGGGAGCCACTCGTTGCGCACCACCACGCGCCCGTCCACCACCTCCAGGTCGCGCACGCCGATCCAGGCGCCGAACCCCTGCCGCGTGGGGGGCCGGGTGGTGTCGCTGGGGAAGATGCGCGAGAAGTTCCAGGCCAGCCCGGGCGGCCGGTCGAGCACCACCACCGGGCGCACCAGCCGCACGTCGGCGAGCTGGACCCGCTGCCGCAGCAGGGGGAGCAGCGAGTAGCCGATGGCGACGGTGTCCGCGCGGAAGAAGGGGGCGCCGGTGCTGTCGGTGATCGACACGCCGTCGATGCGCGCGCCGGTGAGCAGGCTGCCGCGCACCGGACCGACCTTCACGATCCCGTGCGCGCTCGACTGCAGCCGGGCGAGGACGAAGCGCCGCACCCGCTCGCGCCCCGCGTCGGTCTGCGTCAGGAAGAGCAGGGCGGCAGCCAGCACGATCAGCACCCCCGCCACGGTGCCGAGCAGCACCTTCGCCCAGCGCGGCATCAGAAGGCCTCCCCGATCGAGAGGTGGAGCG
>DATAAL010000230.1:0-9560 GCA_036260145.1 Longimicrobiaceae bacterium
CACCAGCCCGCACGCGACTTCGACCAACCCGGTCAGACTGGCGGGCTCCTACTACGGCGACACGCGCACCCTGACGGCCATCGAGCTCTGAGCGGAGCCCCGGCGGAATTCCTCAATCCACGAAGGAGGTCCACGTGCAGGAAACGATCGAGTCGCGGCTCGAAGAGCTGAAGCAGGAGTACGCGCGGGGACAGACGCGCCTGCGGGAGGTCGAGGCCCAGCAGGCGGCGCTCCGCGAGACGCTGCTCCGCATCAGTGGCGCGATCCAGGTGCTGGAGGAGGTGCTCGCGGTCGGTGCGCCCGCCGGCGAGTCGGGTCTACCCTCCTGACCTGGAACGACCTGGAGCGGTAATTTGCCACCGGCGCTTAGCGGCCGCAGCGCAGGAAACCGGACCGGGGCTGCCAAGTGCCGGATGCGGAAGGGGCCGGGGACTCCGCACGCCTGGTACGCGTGAGTCGGTGGTTCGAGAGGTGCCCGTACAGGCGGGAGTGGACTCGCCAGGGCGTGCGCCGGCGCCCCGGGAGCGCCCGCACCGCGCCAGGGCGATCCCTGGTTCGAGGCGCTGGTGCGGCAGTTCCGCGCGGCGGGGCCGGCCCGTCTAGGCGTCGTACCATCGGCCACGGGCCGTGCCCTGCTACCGCGTCAGTCCTCGACGTCGCAGCATCGCAGCGCGACGCTTTTCCACATCGCTGTCAGTGGGCGAGGCGGGCACGGCATGCGGCTCGCCCCGCGATATGTACTCCGCCAGCGAGCGTACGGTGGGATAGCGGAAGAGGACCACGATGGATACGTCGATCCGGAACTTTCCCTGGAGCCGGCTGCGCAGGCGCGCCAGCAGGAGGGAGTGGCCGCCCAGGTCGAAAAAGTTGTCGTCCAGTCCCACCTCCTCCAGGCCAAGCACCTCGCGCCACGCAGCGGCAATGGTGCGCTCCGCGCCGGTCTGCGGGATGGCTCCCGCGGCATCGTGCATCGTGGTGGCGTCCGGCGCGGGGAGGGCACGGCGGTCCACCTTGCCGTTCCGGGTCAGCGGGAGCGCGTCCAGCATCACCCATGCTGCGGGGACCATGTAGGGCGGCAGCTCGGCCTTCAACGCCGCGCGAATCGCGGAGGCCGATGGCGGCGCACCAGCCTTCGGGACGACGTAGGCGACCAGGCGGATCTGCCCCGGGGCGTCCTCGCGCGCCACCACCGCGGCGTCCTCCACGTCCGGCTGCCGCGCCAGCACCGCCTCGACCTCTCCGGGCTCCACCCGGAAGCCGCGGATCTTCACCTGCTGGTCCACCCGGCCGATGAACTCCAGCGTCCCATCCGCCCGCCAGCGCACCCGGTCGCCGGAGCGGTACAGGCGCGCCCCTGCCACCCCGGTGAACAGGTCGGGGACGAACCGCTCGGCTGTTCGCGCGGGATCGCCCAGGTAGCCGCGCGCCAGGCCTCCCCCGCCCAGGTACAGCTCTCCCGGCACGCCGATGGGGGCGGGCTTCCCTCGCGGGTCCAGCACATAGGTGCGGGCGTATCCCAGCGGCCGGCCGATGGCGACGTGCCGGGGGGCCGCCGAGGTGTCGTCCTCCGCGTCGTGGAGATCGCAGAGCGTGGCGACTACCGTGGCCTCCGTGGGCCCGTAGGTGTTCACCAGCCGTACCCGCGCGCCGAACCGCTCCCGCCAGTCGCGTAGCCGCTCCGGAAGAGCCCGCTCTCCGCCGATGATCACCAGCCGCAGCGCTTCCGGCAGCTCGCCGCCCTCCTCCTCGCACAGCTCGGCCACCAGCTCGTGCCAGTACGCCGTCGGCAGGTCCAGCACGGTGAGCCCCCACTCGCGGCAGGCGTCCAGGAAGAGCCGGGCGGAGTCCAGCATCTCCTCCGTGCGTAGGACGAGACGGGCGCCGGAGGCCAGCGCCGGCCAGATCTCCTCCGCGCTGGCGTCGAAGGCGACGGAGGCGAACTGGAGCACCCGGTCCGCCGGTCCGATCCCGTACGCCCTGCGCGCCGCCGCCGTGAACCCGGCCAGGGCACCGTGCGGGACCACCACTCCCTTGGGCTTCCCGGTGGAGCCGGAGGTGTAGACCACGTACGCTGCGCTCTCGGCAAAGACCTGTACCTCCGGCAGCGCGTCCGGCTCCGCCTCGATCCGCTCCCGGTCCAAGTCCAGGAAAACCACCCCTGTCGTGGCGTTCCCCGGCAGCTCTGCGAAGAGCCGGTCCCGGGTGAGGAGCACCGAGATCCCGGAGTCCTGGACCAGGTGCGCCAGGCGGTCGCGTGGGTACTGCGGGTCGAGCGGGACGTACGCTCCCCCCGCCTTGAGCACCCCCAGGAGCGCCACCAGCAGCTCCGGGGAGCGGTCCAGGTACACGCCCACCCGGGTCTCCGGGCCCACGCCACGCCCGCGCAGGAAATGCGCAAGGGCATTGCTGCGGCGCCTCAGCTCGCCGTAGGTCAGCGCCTCCCCGCGGAGGGCGACGGCGACCGCGCCCGGCATCCGCGCCGCCTGCTCCTCGAAGTGGAGGTGGACCGGGCGCGGGTCGGCCCCGGCGAGGGTCCCGATGCTCCAGCTCCGGAGCACGCGAATCCGCTCCTCCGGGCGGATCAGCGGCACGTCGGAGAGCCGCCGGCCGGGGTCCTCCACGACTGCGGCGAGGAGGACCAGGAAGTGGTCCGTGAGCCGGACGATCGTCTCCCGGTCGAACAGCTCGGTACTGTACTCCCAGCCGCCGCGAAGGCCGCGCTCGTCCTCGAACAGCGTCAGCGTCAGGTCCAGCTTGGAGTTCCGGTGGGCGGTCTCCAGCGGGTGGATCTCCAGCCCGATGAACCCGCCGTGCGTGCGCGGCACGTTCTGCAGGGCGAAGAGGACCTGGTAGATGGGGTTGTAGCTCAGGCTGCGCTCCACCCGCAGCTCCTCCACGATCTTCTCGAACGGGAGGTCCTGGTGGGTGTAGTCCTCGAATACCGCGTCGCGCACCCGGTGCAGCAGCTCGCGGAAGCTCGGATCCCCCGCCAGCTCCGCGCGGACCGCCAGGGTGTTGGCGAAGAGCCCGACGACGCCCTCCAGCTCCGGCCGGGTACGGTTGGCGATGGGCGAGCCGATCACCACGTCGTCCTCCCCGGCGTAGCGGCCCAGGAGCGCGGCGAGCGCGGCGAGGAGCGCCATGAACAGGGTAGCCCCCTCCCGCTGGGCGAGCGCGGTGAGACGCGCGGAGACCTCCCCCGGGACGGTGAGATCGCAGGCGGCACCACGATAGGTCTGCTCGGCGGGGCGCGGCCGGTCGGTCGGCAGGCCGATCAGGGTGGGTGCGCCGCGGAGGCGCTCCTTCCAGTAGGCCACCTGCCGCTCCAGGGCCCCCGCGGCCAGGTGCTCCTGCTGCCACACCGCGAAATCGCCGTACTGGAGCTGGAGCGGTGGGAGCGGGGACGGCCGCCCCTCGCGCGCGGCGTTGTACAGCGCCCGGAGCTCGCGCCAGAAGATCCCCTGCGACCACCCGTCGGAGATGATGTGGTGCAGCGCCAGGAGGAGCGCGTGGTCGCGCTCGCCCAGGCAGAGCAGGGTGGGGCGCAGGAGCGGGCCGCGCGTCAGGTCGAAGGGGAGGTAGGTGACCTCGTCGGCGATGCGGCGCACCTCCGCCAGGCGGTCCCCCTCCGGGAGGTGCGACAGGTCGCGGAACTCCAGGCGCACGGGGTGGTCGTCGAGCACCACCTGCACCGGCTCGCCCGCCTCCTCCACGAAGACCGTGCGCAGCGATTCGTGCCGGTCCACCACTCCGCGCACGGCCGCGTCCAGTGCCGCCCGGTCCAGCTCTCCCACCAGCCGCAGGCCGACGACGTCGTTGTAGATGCGGGTCTCCGGCTCCAGCTGCTCCAGGAACCAGATCCGCTTCTGCGAGAAGGTGAGCGGGATGCGCGTTCCAGGGGCGCGGGGGCGGATCACCTCCGGCCCTGCCGACGCGATCCCCTCCTCCTCCAGCAGGAGCGTCATCAGCTCCAGGTCCTCCGCGGAAAGTCCCGCGGCGCCGCTCCCGCTCACGCCCCAACTCCGGTCTGCTTCGTCCGGAGCGCCGAGGCGCGCTCCTCGGGCGACATGGTCTTCAGCTTCAGCAGGACTCTGGCGATCATCTCGGTTGCTCCGTGTGTCGGTTCCGCGCGGGTGATGGATTCCGCGAGCCCGGCCACCGTGGGGGTCTGGAAGAGCTGGCGTACGGGCACCTCCACCCGGAGGATCCGGATTCGCGCGACGAGCTGGGTGGCGAGCAGCGAGTGTCCGCCCAGGTCGAAGAAGTCGTCGTGGATGCCGACGCGCTCCACGCCCAGCACCTCCTGCCAGATCCCCGTCAGCGCCTCCTCCAGCGCGCTGCGCGGCGCCACGTACTCCCGGTTCATCGCCCCGCCATCGTCGGGGGCGGGGAGCGCCTGCCGGTCCACCTTCCCGTTGGGAGTGACGGGGAGGGACTCCAGCACCACGTACGCGGAGGGCACCATGTACTCCGGCAGCCGCGTCCTGAGGTGCTCCCGCAGCACGGCGGGGGACACGGCCCCGTCCCCGCCCGGGACCAAGTAGCTCACCAGGCGGAGGTCACCGGGGCGGGCGGGGGCGCCATCGCGCGCCACGACCACGGCCTCGCGCACCGCGGGGTGGGAAGCCAGCGCCGCCTCGATCTCACCGGGCTCGATGCGCCGGCCCCGGATCTTGATCTGGGTGTCGGTCCGCCCCAGGAACTCCAGCTCTCCGTCGGCCCGCCATCGCGCCCGGTCTCCCGTCCGGTACAGCCGGGCTCCCGCCCCGCCGGAGAACGGGTCCGGAACGAAGCGCTCCGCCGTCAGCTCCGGTCGCCCCAGGTATCCCCGTGCCACCCCCACGTCCCCCACGTACAGCTCTCCCGGCATCTGGGCAGGTACCGGCTGGAGCGACGCGTCCAGCACGTACGCCCGCGTCCCCGCCGCCGGGCGCCCGATCGGCGGCGCCTCCCCCGCGCCGGGGCGGCACGGGTGCCAGGTGGCGTAGATCGTCGTCTCCGTCGGTCCGTACACGTTCAGCAGCCGGCGCCCGCACGACCACCGGTCCGCCAGCTCGCCCGGACACCGGTCGCCGCCCGTACTGACGGAGCGCAGGGCAGGGAACTCCCCTTCCGCGACCAGCTCCAGCAGTGCCGGCGTGCTCACCCACACGTCGATCCCACGCTCGCGCAGCACCGCGCCGAACGCTTCGGCGGAAAGCACAGTGTCGTGGTCGGCGACGTGGAGCGTGGCGCCGGAGAGAAGGGCGAGGAAGATCTCCAGGAGGGAGGCGTCGAAGCTCAGCGAGGCAGTGTGCGCCACGTGGCTGCGCGAGGTGACGCCGAAGATCCCGGCCGCCGCCGAGAGCCGGTGTACGGCGGCGGCGTGGGAGATCATGACGCCCTTGGGGGTGCCGGTGGAGCCGGAGGTGTAGATCACGTACGCCAGGTTCCCGGGGGAGACGGCAAGCTCCCTCCCCGGCTCCGCCGTGGCCGGGAGAGCGGATTCCCGGTCCACGAAGAGGACTTCGCCACCGAAGTCCGGCAGGCGCGAGGCGAAGGCCGGAGCGGTGAGGACGAGGCGAACCCCGGAATCGGCCAGCATGAAGGCGAGCCGGTCGGCCGGATAGGCCGGGTCCAGGGGAAGGTAGACACCCCCGGCCTTGAGCACGGCGAGCAGCGCGACCACCGCGTCGGCGCCGCGCTCCAGGCAGACACCGACGCGTGCCTCGGGCGCGATCCCACGGGCGCGTAGCGCGACGGCCAGGGCATCGGCGCGGGCGTAGAGCCCGGCGTAGGTGAGGGCCGCCTCTCCGTGGACCACGGCCGGAGCATCCGGCATCCGCACGGCCTGATCGGCGAAGATCTCGTGCAGCAGGCGGTGGGGCGAGGGAGCGGCGGGGCCCGTGCTCCACTCGCGCAGCAGCCGCTCCCGCTCCACCTCGGTCACCAGCGGGAGGTCGAGGATGCGCTGCCCAGGATCCGATGCGACCGCCTGCAGCAGGACGGCGTACGCATCGGCGACCCGCTCCCTCGTGGATGGGTCCCACAGCCCCTCGCGGAAGTGGATCTCCATGCCGAGCCCTTCGCCGGCCTCCCTCACGATCACCGCGAGATCGAACTTCGCGAGGGGGGTGCCGGCCCGGAAGGGCTCCACCCGGACCCCCCCGAAGGACAGGGGCGGACCGGCGTCGTGGTCCATCTGGAAGATCACCTGGAAGAGCGGCGTGTGGCTGAGGCTCCGCTCCACGTCCAGCTCCTCCACCAGCTTTTCGAACGGTACGTCCTGGTGCTGGTACGCGCCCAGCGCGGCCTCGCGCACCCGCCGCACGAGCTCCGTGAAGGTGGGATCACCGGAGAGATCGGTCCGGAGCGTCAGCATGTTGACAAAGAAGCCGACCACCCCCTCTGTTTCCCGCCGGTTGCGGTTCGCGACGGGAGCGCCCACCACCACGTCGTCCTGTCCGGACCAGCGGGCCAGGAGCACGTCCAGCGCGGCGAGCAGCACCATGAAGGACGTGGCCCCCTGGCTCCGCGCCAGCGCCCGGATCCGCTCGGCCGCCTCGCGCGGCACCACGTGGGCGAGGCTCACCGCCCTGTCCGCCGGAGTGGACTGTCGCGGATGGTCTACGGGGATCTGCAGCAGGGGCGGCGCTCCGGCCAGGCGTTGGCGCCACCAGGCCATCTGCCGCTCCAGCACGGTGCCCGTCAGCCACGCCCTCTGCCACACCGCGAAATCCGCGTACTGCACCTCCGGCTCGGGGAGCGGGGACGGCTCCCGGCGGACGAACGCCTCGTACAGCGCCACGAGCTCGCGGAAGTAGATCCCCATGCTCCACGCGTCGGTGGCGATGTGGTGCATGGTCAGGACGAGGACATGCTCCTCGGGCGCCAGACGCAGCAGGAGGGTGCGCAGCAGCGGCCCCCGCCGCAGGTCGAAGGGACGCCGCATCTCCTCCCCGGAGCGCCGGAGCGCCTCGGCCTCGCCGGCCTCCCGGGGGAGGTGGGAGAGGTCCACTGCGACCAGCGGCACCCCCCCCGCGGGGCGGACCACCTGCACGGGCTCTCCGCCGACCTCGTCGAAGACCGTGCGCAGCGCCTGGTGCCGGGACGCGATGGCGCTCACCGTTTGCTCCAGCGCCCGCGCGTCCAGCGCGCCGCGGAGGCGCAGCGCCATCGGCAGGTTGTACGCGCTGCTCCCCGGATCCAGCCGGTCGATGAACCAGAGGCGCTGCTGGGCGAAGGAGAGCGGCAGTGGAGTGCTCCGGTCGACGGGGACGAGGGGCGGCAGGGCGACGCCCGCCCACGCGCGCCGCTCCGCGTCGACGCACGCCGCCAGCTCCGCCACCGTGGGCGCCTCGAAGATGGCTCGCAGGGGGACTTCCACTCCGAGCGTCGCGGTCACGCGCGAGACCACCCGGGTGGCGAGCAGGGAGTGTCCGCCCCGCTCGAAGAAGTTGTCGTGCGCCCCCACCCGCTCCAGCCCCAGCACCTCTGCCCAGATCCCCGCCAGCACGTCCTCGGTCACCGTTCGCGGCGCAACGTACTCGGCCTCCGCGCCCCACCCCGGCGCGGGCAGCGCCCACCGGTCCACCTTCCCGCTAGGCGTCTTCGGCAGTTCCTCCAGCGCCACGAACGCCCCCGGCACCATGTACTCCGGCAGCTCCGTCCTCAGGTGCGCCCGCAGCTCCGCCGTCGTCGGCGCCTCTCCCTCCGCCACCACGTAGCCCACCAGGCGCACCTGTCCCGGCGCCTCCTCCCGCGCCGCCACCGCGGCCTCGCGCACCCGCGCGTGCCGCAGCAGCAGACTCTCGATCTCGCCCAGCTCGATGCGGAATCCGCGCACCTTGACCTGCCCGTCGACTCTCCCCAGGTACGCGAGGGCTCCCTCGCCCCGCCAGCGCACCACGTCGCCGCTGCGGTACAGCCGCGCGCCCGCCTCCGCGCCGAAGGGATCCGGCACGAAGCGCTCGGCGGTAAGCTCCGGCCGGCCCACGTAGCCGCGCGCCACCCCCGCGCCGCCGATGTAGAGCTCGCCGCGCGCGCCCACGGGCACCGGCTCCATGCGCGCGTCCAGCACGTAGACGCGCGCGTTCGGCACCGGCACTCCGATCGGCACCGGCGGCAGCGGCGCCTCGCCGGCGGCACCGGGCACTTCTTCGCCGGTCAGCTCGGCCAGGGTAGCGACGATGGTGGTCTCCGTCGGCCCGTAGCTGTTGAACAGGCGCACGGAGTCGCCCACGCAACAGCGCCAGGCGCGCACTCGCTCCGGTAGGGCTCGCTCGCCGCCGATGATGACGAGGCGCACGCAGGCCGGCAGCCGCACCGAGCCGCGCTCGATCTCGGCGACCAGCTCGTGCCAGTAGGCCGTCGGCAGGTCCAGCACCGTGACGCCCCACTGGCCGCAGCGTGCCAGGAAGGTGCCGGCGTCGGCGAGCATCTCCTCGGTCCTGAGCACCAGGGTGGCGCCGCCGAGCAGCGCGGGGTAGATCTCCTCGGCGCTGGTGTCGAAGCTGAGGCTGGCGAACTGCAGCACGCGGTCCGCGGGCGTGATGCCGTACAGCTCGACGGCGGCCGAGGTGTAGTGGGCCAGCGCCCGGTGGGGGACGAGCACGCCCTTGGGACGGCCGGTGGAGCCGGAGGTGTAGATCACGTAGGCGCCGGTCTCGGCGTCGACGCTCCCCACCGGGGCACTCCCGGGGCCGGAGGCGAGCCCGTCAGCGTCCGGAGCGTCGTCGAGGCAGACGACGGGGGCGTCGGCGGGGAGCAGGTGTCGGACCGCGGAGTGGGTGAGTACGAGGAGCGCGCCGCTGTCGGCGAGCATGAAGGCCAGGCGCTCGGCCGGGTAGGTGGGGTCGAGGGGGACGTAGACGCCGCCGGCCCGCAGGGTCCCGAGGAGTCCCACCACCATCTCGAGCGAACGCTCCACGAAGATCCCCACCCGCGTTTCGGAGCGCACGCCGAGCATGGCCAGGCGGCGCGCCAGCGTTTCCGAGCGGCGGTCCAGCTCGGCGTAAGTCATCGACTCGCTCCCGAGCGTCAGCGCCGCGGCGTCCGGGGTCCGGGCCGCCTGCTCGGCGAACCGCTCGTGGACGGTGCGGCCGGGGGGGACATCGCCGGGTCCTCCGCTCCATTCCGCCACGATCCGCTCCCGCTCGGCGGCCGTGAGGAGCGGCAGCTCCCCGACGCGCCGGCCGGGATCGGCCGCAGCGGCCTCCAGGAGGAGGGTGAAGGACTCGAGCACGCGCTCCATGGTGGAGGCGTCCCAGAGCTCGGACCGGTAGGCGGCGAGGATTCCGAGCTCACCTTCCCCGACTGCGACCGAGAAGGTCAGGTCGAACTTGACCGTCTCTCCCGCGGCTGTGAAGTACTCGGCCTCCATCCCCCCGAACGGCCGCGGACTCCCCATGCCGTCGTCCACGGAGAACATCACCTGGAAGAGCGGCGTGTGGCTGAGACTCCTCTCCACGCCGAGCTCCTCCACCAGCTTCTCGAACGGCACGTCCTGGTGCTGGTACGCTCCCAGCGTCGTCTCCCGCACCCGCCTCAGGAGTTCCCGGAACTCCGGGTTCCCCGACGCG
>DATAAL010000231.1:0-1967 GCA_036260145.1 Longimicrobiaceae bacterium
GGCGGGCGCCCCGCTCCCGGTGGGGGTGCCCGGGGAGCTGTACCTGGGCGGGGTGCAGGTGGCGCGGGGGTACCTGGGGCGACCGGAGCTGACGGCGGAGCGCTTCGTGCCGGATGCGTACTCGGGGGAGGCGGGAGCGCGACTGTACCGGACGGGGGATCGGGCGCGCTGGCGGGTGGAGGGCGTGCTGGAGTTCCGGGGGCGGGTCGACCAGCAGGTCAAGATCCGGGGCTTCCGCGTGGAGCCGGGGGAGATCGAGAGCGTGCTGGTAGAGGACCCGGCGGTCCGTGAGGCCGTCGTCGTCGCGCACGAAGGCGCCTCCGGTCTGCCCGATGATCGTCGCCTGGTGGGCTACGTGGTTGCCGCCGAGGACGGGATGCCATCGGCTGCGGAGCTGTGGGAGAAGCTGCACAGGCGCCTGCCGGAGTACATGGCCCCCTCTGTGATCGTGGTGGTCGACGCCATCCCGCGCACGCCCTCGGGCAAGGTGGACCGGCGGTCGCTGCCAGCGCCGGAGTGGGGTGCGGAGACCGGGTACGTGGCTCCGCGGACGGCGACGGAGGAGGTGCTGGCGGGGATCTGGGCCGAGGTTCTCGGGCTGGAGCGGGTGGGGGCGCACGACAGCTTCTTCGAGCGGGGCGGACACTCCCTGCTCGCCACGCGAGTGGTCTCGCGCGTGGCCGCCTCGCTCGGTGTGGAGCTCCCGCTCCGCGCGCTCTTCGAGGCGCAGACGGTCGCCGAACTGGCGGCCCGCATCGACACGGCGCGCCGCGCCGGCTCGGGCCTCGCCCTGCCGCCCCTGGTGGCCGTGGACCGGAGCGGGCCGCTCCCCCTCTCCTTCGCGCAGGAGCGGCTCTGGTTCCTCCACCAGATGGACCCGCAAGGCGCCGGCTACAACATGTCGTTCCCGAGCCGGGTCATCGGCCCCCTGGACGTGCGCGCGCTGGGGCGGGCGCTCGGCGCCCTGGTGCGCCGGCACGAGTCACTGCGCACCACGTTCCGCCCCGTCGACGGTGGTGCGGTGCAGGTGGTCTGCGCAGCGCCCGCCGCGCCCGGCCGCATCCCGCTCGCGGACCTGTCGGGGCTCGCCCCGGAGGCGCGGGAGCGGGAAGCGCGCCGGCTGGCGGAGGAGGACGCGGAGCGTCCCTTCGACCTGCACTACGGGCCCCTGCTCCGCCTGGTGCTGCTCCGGCTCCGCGCGGACGAGCACGTGATGCTGCTCTGCATGCACCACATCGTCTCGGACGGGTGGAGCATGGGTGTACTCTTCCGCGAGCTGTACGCGCTGTATGCGGCGTCCCTGCGAGGGGAAGCCCCCCGGCTCCCTGCACCCGGCGTTCAGTACGGGGACTTCGCGGTGTGGCAGCGGGGCTGGCTGGCCGGCGACCTGCTCCGGCGCCAGCTCGACTGGTGGCGCGGGCGCCTGGCGGGGGCGCCTCCCATTTTGGAGCTCCCGGTCGACCGCCCTCGTCCCGCGGTGGCGAGCAGCCGGGGCGCATCGGTCCTCCTCCGCGTTCCCGCGGATGAGCTACGGGCGCTGCGGGTCGTGGGGCGGCGGGAGGGAGCCACGCTCTACATGGTGCTCCGCGCGGCAGCCGACGTGCTGCTTTCGCGCTGGTCCGGGCAGGAGGACCTGGTGGTGGGCTCGCCCATCGCCGGCCGCACGCGGGTGGAGCTGGAGGGGCTGATCGGCTTCTTCGTCAACACGCTGGCGCTGCGCACCGACCTCTCCGGCGACCCCACCTTCCGCGAGCTGGTGGGACGGGTACGCGAGACGACGCTGGAGGCGTACGCCCACCAGGACCTGCCCTTCGAGCGCCTGGTGGAAGAGGTCGCCCCGGAGCGGAGCCTGTCGCACACGCCGCTCTTCCAGGTGATGTTCGCCGTGCAGAACGCGCGGGACGGCACCGTACCCCCGCCGCCCGGACTGCACGTAGAGCGGTTCCACGCCGCGACGCGCGCGTCGC
>DATAAL010000232.1:0-9449 GCA_036260145.1 Longimicrobiaceae bacterium
CGCCCTGGTCGTAGATCGCGAACGCGGCCCCCACCGCCGCCCGCCCGCGCCGACCGCGAGCTGCGCGCCCGCGCCCGCCCGGTCAGCGAGGTCCTCGCGCACTCCGGAGCCGGGCGATGACGCGCTCGGTGACGCTGTCCGTGTTCGGGACGGAGGTGGTGCTGGAAGACGCTCCCGGCGTGTGGATGCCGACGGAGAACGGGATGTTCTACTCCCGCTCCATCCGCGTCCGCCCGGGTGAGCGGGTGATCGATGTCGGCACCGGATCGGGGGTCCTCGCCATTGCCGCGGCCCGGGTGGGCGCGCGCGCCTGCGCCACCGACACCGACGCGCGCGCCGTCGCCGCGGCCCTGCGCAACGCCAGGCTGAACCGCGTAGAGATCGAGTGCCAGACGGCGCAGTTCTTCGGCGGCTTCGAAGGCCCGTTCGACGTGGTCCTCGCCAACCTCCCCAACGAGATCGTCGCCCCCGCCCATCTGGCCGGGCTGGACCCG
This sequence comes from Longimicrobiaceae bacterium, assembly GCA_036260145.1. Classification (GTDB taxonomy): domain Bacteria; phylum Gemmatimonadota; class Gemmatimonadetes; order Longimicrobiales; family Longimicrobiaceae; genus JAFAYN01. The sequence goes on from DATAAL010000232.1 coordinate 495, forward strand.
GTGGACGCGCGCGTCTTCGCCGGTGGGGAGGGGGGCAACGAGCACCTGCTGGCCCTGCTCCGCGAGGCTCCGGCGCACATGCACGCCGGGTCGCGCCTCTACCTCCCCGTGCATTCGCTCACCGACTACCACGGCACCCTCCGCGCGGCGATGGACGGGTACGAGGTGCGCCTTGTGGACCTCTCCCCCCTCCCCGTGAAGCCGTTCGTACGGGAGAACCTCGACTTCTATCGCGCCCTGGACGACGCCGGGATCGCCCACATCTACCGCGCCCCCGACGGACAGTGGCACTCGTACGGGTACGTGTACGAGCTGACGCTCCCCGCCGCGATCGAGAGCCGCGCACGTGCGCATGCCCCCTCCGCCCCCTCCTGACGGAATCCCGACCGTCTGCGACTGGCGACGGAGCGGTTCTCGGAGTAGACTTTCCCGCCGTTGTCCATACATGGATGATTTTCGGCAGTACCTGATCCGTTTATGGATGCTCCGATGAGGGATTGCCCTCACCTGGCGGCCTGAGATGCCGCCACCCTCTCTCAGGTCTGGGAGAGGGGAGCAACGGCAGGATCTCTCGGTCAGGTAAGCAGTTGCGTGAGGGATGACGGCCCGCAGGGGCGAGACCCGGCGCAGTTTGCCGGGGCTCGACTCCGTTACGCACGGTGGTATCGTGCGTTACGGAGCCGCAGCCCGACCCCCGCGCCAGCGGGGGGCACGCCCAAAACCGGCAGTTCGCAGTTCAGCAGTCGCAACAGGAGAACAACAGAATGACCGATACACCCCGCGTACGCTTTGCCCCCAGTCCCACCGGCTACCTGCACGTCGGCGGGGCCCGCACCGCGCTCTTCAACTGGCTCTTCGCCCGCCAGACGGGCGGCGTCTTCGTGCTGCGCATCGAGGACACCGACCGCGAGCGCTCCAGCGACGAGATGACACGGGCCATCCTGGACGGGATGACCTGGCTGGGGCTGGACTGGGACGAGGGCCCCCACCACCAGGCGGACGGCTTCGAGCGGCACCGCGCGGACTGCCTGCGGCTGCTGGACGAGGGGAAGGCGTACCGCTGCTTCTGCGCCCCGGAGGAGCTGAAGGCGCGCCGCGAGGCCGCGGGGGCGAAGGAGAACGAGGCGTACCGCTACGACCGGAAGTGCCTGGCCCTCCCGCGCGGGGAGCCGGAGCGCCGCGCCGCGTCGGGGGAGCCCTTCACGCTGCGGTTCCTGGTCCCGGAGGGGGTCACGGAGTGGGACGACGTGGTCCACGGGCCCACGCGCTTCCGCAACGAGGACATCGAGGACTTCATCATCCTGCGCTCCGACGGGACCCCGATCTACAACATGGCTGTGGTCTCGGACGACATCGAGATGCGCATCACCCATGTGATCCGCGGCGACGACCACATCTCTAACACCCCCAAGCAGATCCTGCTGTACCGGGCCTTCGGGGCGCCGGTCCCGCGTTTCGCGCACGTCCCCATGATCCTGGGGCCCGACGGACGGCGCCTCTCCAAGCGGCACGGGGCCACCGCCGTGGGCGAGTACGCGGGGCAGGGGATCCTTCCCACCGCCATGGTCAACTTCCTGGCGCTCCTGGGGTGGAACCCCGGCGACGAGGACGAGGTGATGCTCCCCCCCGAGCTGGTCGCCCGCTTCTCGCTGGAGCGCATCAACCGGAAGAGCGCGGTGTTCGATGCCGACAAGCTGCTGTGGATGAACGGGCGCCACCTCTCGCTCACCCCGCCGGAGGAGCTCTTCCCCCTGGTGGCGCCGGAGCTGGTGGCGGAGGGGCTGGCCACCGAGGTGGAGCTGGTGGACGGGCACGACCGGCTGATCCGGGTGATCGACCTGCTCCGGACCCGCGCGCGCACGGTGCACGAGATCGCCGCGCTGGCGCGCGTCTACCTGGCGCCGGAGATCGACTACGACCCTGACGCGGTGGCGAAGCACTGGAAGGACACCGGGGAGGTGGCGGCGCGCCTGGCGGCCGTGTGGGAGGCGCTGGCAGCGGTGGAGCCGTGGGAGCCCGCGGCGCTGGAGGCGGCGCTCCGGGAGGTAGCGGAGCGGCTGGGGGTGGCGTTCGGGAAGGTGGTGCACCCGCTGCGCCTCGCGCTGGTGGGCTCGTCGGCCAGCCCGGGGATCGACGCGGTGATCGCCGCAATGGGGCGGGAGATGGTGCTGCACCGGCTGGATGACGCGCTGTCGCGCCTGCACGTGCCGCAGGGGTGAAACAGAATCGTTGACAAGCCGGTGCGGTACTCCTAAGTTGCGCTATGAGCGAGGTTACGCGGGGAACAGGGGGCGCGGCACTGCTCCGTTCCAGCGTAGCAGCAAGGTGGGGCGGAGCGCCGGTCCGGGCGTTTCCGCCCCGCGGTGTGCCGGCGGGACCCGATACTGACGCGGTTTTACGCAAACGGGGAGGCGGCCATGCCCGAATCATTGACGAAGATCGAGAGGCGGATCCTCAACTACCTCGTGGATTACCTCAAGCAGCACACCTACCAGCCGAGCATCCGGGAGATCGGGAAGCGCTTCGGGATCAAGTCCACCAAGACCGTCTCCGAGCACCTTCAGTCGCTGGCCGACAAGGGATACATCGAGCGCGACGCGTCCCGCTCCCGCGGGGTGAGGATCCTGGGGATGAACCTGGCCCCGGACCTGATCAGCATCCCCATCTACGGGAAGATCGCCGCCGGGCGCCCGGCGTTGCTCCGCGAGTACGTCCGCGAGGAGCTGGGGCTGGACCGCAAGCTGGCGGGCTCGGCCGATGCCTTCTTCCTGGAGGTGCAGGGGGACAGCATGCAGGGGATGGGGATCCTGAGCGGCGACCTGGCGCTGGTGGAGCCGACCGACGAGGAGGAGCTGCGCGACGGCGAGATCGTGGCGGCGCGGCTCGCCGGGGAGTCCACCATCAAGCGCTACTTCCGGCACGACGAGAAGGTGGTGCTGGAGCCGGCGAACCCCGACTTCGCGCCGATCCTGGTGCACGAGTACGAGGACTTCACCATCCTCGGGAAGGTGACCGGGATCTTCCGCCGCTTCACCTCGGAGCAGACGGCCACGGTCGGGGCTTGAGCTTCGCTTTCGGACTTCGCGGGACTCCGGCGACGCTTCGCCGGGGTCCCGTTTTTCGTGCCTGCCTTTCACGGAGATGACGGGTGAGACCGAGGGTCCGCGCGGCGAGGACGAGCGGTGGATGCGCCTGGCGCTGGAGGAGGCGGCCGCGGCGGAGCGGCTGGGGGAGGTGCCGGTGGGGGCGGTGATCGTGCGGGGGGGGGAGGTGGTGGCCCGCGGGCACAACCTGACCCACACGCTGCAGGATCCCAGCGCCCACGCGGAGATGGTGGCGATCCGGCGCGCGGCGGAGGCCACGGGGCACTGGCGCCTGCTGGAGTGCACGCTGTACGTGACGCTGGAGCCGTGCGCCATGTGCTCGGGGGCCATCGTGCTGGCGCGGATCCCCCGGCTGGTTTTTGGCGCAATGGATCCCAAGGCGGGGATGTCGGGGTCGCTGGGGAACCTCGTGCAGGACCCGCGGCTCAACCACCGGGTGGAGCTGGTTGCGGGGGTGCTGGCGGAGGAGTGCGGAGAGGTGCTGCGGGCGTTCTTCCGGGCGCGGCGTGGTGGCGCTTTGCCGAAGGGTCGTATGGATGCCGTCGGGGATGACACATAGACTCCACTGTGGGCGGGGAAGTCGCGTCCTGTAATTCCGGTGGCGCCACCGTACGAAGGTGCAGTAACTGGTATGGTCTTCTGCCACCATATCCTTCCTACGGCCGGGAGCAACTCAATGACTCCCGATAGACGAAACCGGCGGATGAAGCCCTCACCATGCACCAGCGGATCGTCCGTGGCGCCTCCCTCGGCTTCGTTGACACCCCCCCGCGCCGCCTTGTAAGTTGCCTCAACCGACCGCGCCGCCGCCCCAAGCCGAGATCATGGCCGACCCCCGGAGACAGACAATGATGGACGCTCCCGCCGTGGAGAGCGCCCTCGCCCGCATGGCCGGCCAGATCCTGGAGCAGGCCGACGGCACCGACCGCCTCGCCCTGGTGGGGATCCACCGCCGCGGCATCCACCTGGCCGCCCGCCTGGCGGAAGAGATCCGGCGCCTCCGCGGGGTCCCGGTCCCCACCGGCTCCCTGGACATCACCCTGTACCGCGACGACCTGATGACCGTGGGACCGCGCCCCGTGGTCGGCCCCACCATCCTCCCGGACGGCGGGATCGACGAGCGCGTGGTGGTGATCGTGGACGACGTGCTGTACACCGGCCGCACCGTGCGCGCCGCGCTGGACGAGCTGGCCGACTTCGGGCGTCCCCGCCGCACCCTGCTCTGCGTGCTGGTGGACCGCGGAGAGCGTGAGCTTCCCATCCAGCCCGACATCGTCGGCGAGCGCGTCACCGTCCCCGCCGGGGGGCGCGTCGAGGTCCTGGTCCCCGAGCTGGACGGGCGGCTCGGCGTGGAGATCGTCGGAGGGGAGAGCGCCTGATGCCGCACCCCACGGGCCCATCCTTCGGGAAGGACCTCCTGGGACTCGAGGACCTCACCGCGGAGCAGATCACCGCCATCCTCGACACCGCGGAGCCGTTCAAGGAAGTCTCCGAACGGCAGATCAAGAAAGTCCCCACGCTGCGCGGGAAGACCATCGTCAACGCCTTCTTCGAGAACTCCACCCGCACCCGCATCTCCTTCGAGTTCGCCGAGAAGCGCCTCTCCGCCGACACGGTGAACTTCTCCGCCACCGGCTCCTCCGTCTCCAAGGGCGAGACCCTGGTGGACACCGCGCGGAACCTGGAGGCCATGCGGATCGACATGGTGGTCATCCGCCACGGCGCCTCCGGCTCCGCCCGCTTCCTGGGCGAGCGCATCGCCTCCAACGTCATCAATGCGGGAGACGGGCGGCACGAGCACCCCACCCAGGGGCTCCTGGACCTCCTCACCCTGCGCGACCACTTCGGGCGGATCGCCGGGCTGCGGGTGTGCATCGTGGGCGACGTCCTCCACTCCCGGGTGGCGCGCTCCAACATCTGGGGGCTGCGGAAGCTGGGCGCCGAGGTGGGCGTGTGCGGCCCGCTCACCCTCCTCCCGCGCGACGTGGGGGAGATGGGCGTCACCGTCTTCCGGCGCATCGAGGAAGCCATCGAGTGGGCCGACGCCCTCAACGTCCTACGCCTCCAGCTCGAGCGCATGCACGCCGGCTTCATCCCCTCGCTCCGGGAGTACAACCGGGTGTTCGGCGTGAGCAGCGCGCGGCTGGCGCAGGCCCCGCGCGACATCCTCATCCTGCACCCGGGCCCCATGAACCGCGGCGTGGAGATCGACAGCGACGTGGCCGACGGGCCGCACTCGGTGATCCTCCGGCAGGTGACCAACGGGGTGGCCGTCCGCATGGCGGTGCTCTACCTCCTGGCCGGGGGAGCGCCCGAGACCGCGAAGACGGCGATGCGGGGGGGAGACGGATGAGGCCGCTCCTGATCCGCGGCGGACGCGTGGTGGACCCATCCCAGCGGATGGACACCGTGCTGGACGTGCTCCTGGCCGGGGGCGCCGTCGCGGAGCTGGGGGAGCGGCTCGACGCCCCCGAGGGAGCGGAGACCGTGGACGCCGCGGGGCTGGTGGTGTGCCCGGGGCTCATCGACGTGCACGTCCACCTTCGGGAGCCGGGGCAGGAGCACAAGGAAACCATTGCCAGCGGGGCGCGCGCCGCCGCGGCGGGCGGGTTCACCGCCGTGGTCGCCATGCCCAACACCGACCCCCCGATCGACAACCCTGCCTCCGTGGGGTTCGTGCTGGCCGAGGGATTCCGCGCGGGCGGGGCGCGCGTCCACCCCACCGGGGCCATCACCATCGGGCAGCGGGGGGAGCAGCTCACCGAGATCGGGGAGCTGGTGGACGCCGGCGCCGTGGCCGTCACCGACGACGGGCGGCCGGTGATGAACGCCGGGGTGATGCGCATGGCGCTGGAGTACGCGCTGACCTTCGACCTCCCCGTCGCCGTTCACGCCGAGGAGTTGACCCTGTCGCGGGGCGGCTCCATGAACGAGGGGATCGTCGCCACGCGCCTGGGGCTGGCCGGGATCCCCAACGCCGCCGAGGACGTGATGATCGCCCGGGACCTGATCCTCGCCGGGCTGACGGGGGGACGGCTGCACGTGCAGCACGTCTCCACCCGGCTGGGCGTGGAGCTGATCCGCGCCGCGCGGGCGCGGGGGATCCGCGTTACCGCCGAGGCCACCCCGCACCACTTCACCCTCACCGACGCCGCGGTGGAGTCGTACCGGACCGACGCCAAGATGAACCCGCCGCTCCGCTCCGAGGCCGACCGCGACGCGGTGCGGGAAGGGGTGCGCGACGGAACGCTGGACGTGATCGCCACCGACCACGCCCCGCACCACTACGACGAGAAGGAGCAGGCGTTCGAGGATGCGCCCAACGGGATCGTGGGGCTGGAGACCGCGCTGGGGTTGGCGCTCACCGAGCTGGTGGGGAAGGGGGTCGTCGACCTCCCCACCCTGGTGGAGCGGATGAGCTGCGCCCCCGCCCGCGCGCTCTCCCTCCCCGGCGGTACGCTCCGCCTGGGATCCCCGGCCGACGTGACGGTGTTCCACCCGGAGGTGGAGTGGACGGTGGATCCGTCGCGCTTCCTGTCCATGAGCCGCAACACCCCTTTCCGCGGCTGGAGGCTGCGCGGGAGGCCGGTCCGCACCATCGTGGGAGGGAGGACGGTATGGGACGGATCCCGGGGCTGACCTTCCTGGGTCCCGCGTGCCCTCCGGCGGCGCGCCCCGACCTCCGCGCCTTCTGCGGGGAGGCGTACCCGTGGCAGATGATCTCCGAGCTCGCCGACGGGTGCGAGGTGACCGCGTGCTACCTGGTGCACGAGAAGCAGCGGCGGGAGACCCGGTCGGCGAAGCCCTTCCTCCAGCTCACCCTGGGCGACCGCACAGGGACCATCACCGCCATGGTGTGGGACGACGCGGAGCGCCTGGACGCGGTGGTGGTACCGGAGGAGGTGGTGGGGGTGCGCGGGCGCGTCACCTCGTACAACGACCGGCTGCAGCTCACCGTCCAGTGGGCGGAGCCACTGCAGGTGGGGGACGACGACCTGGCCTTCTTCCTTCCCTCCTGCCCGCGCGACCGGGAGGCGCTCTCGCGCGAGCTGGACCGGCTGATCAACACCGTGGAGGACGCGCCGCTCCGCACCCTCCTCCAGCGGTGCCTGGGGAAGCGCACCACGCTGGGGCGCACCTTCCGGATGCACCCGGCGGGGAAGCGCAACCACCACGCGTACCTGGGCGGGCTGATGGAGCACTCGCTCTCGGTGGCGCTCATCTGCGACCGGCTCGCCGCCCACTACCTCGGGCAGGGAGCGCGGATCGACCGCGACCTGCTGGTGGCCGGCGCGCTCCTGCACGACATCGGCAAGGTGCGCGAGCTGAGTGCCAGCCGGAGCTTCGGCTACACGGTGGAGGGGCACCTCCTGGGGCACATCCTCCTGGGGATCCAGATCGTCACCCGCGAGGCCGAGGCGATCCCGGGACTCGCGCCGGACCGCCTCCTCCTGGTCCAACACCTGATCGCCTCCCACCAGGGGCGGCTGGAGTGGGCCAGCCCCAAGGTCCCGCAGATGCTGGAGGCGCTCGTCCTCCACTACGCCGACGACCTGGACTCCAAGATGAACCCGGCCATCGCCCTCCTCGCGGGGGCGGGGGCGGGAGAGTTCACCGCGTACGACCGGCACCTGGAGCGCGCCCTCTTCAACCCCGCGCCCGCCGCGCTGGCCCGGGCCCGGGAGGTGGAGCCGGTCTCCCCCGAGGAGGCCGCCGAAGTCCTGATCGACCTGTTCCGCGGTTGACGCCCAGCCGCCTTCCTTCCCCCGGAGTGCCATGAACACCAACTCCCCCCCGCCCTCCGTCGAGTCCCTCACCCAGCAGCGCGACCAGCTGCGGGGGTGGCTCGCCCGTCTCGGCAACGTGGGCACCGAGGTCGCGTCCCACGTCGCGCAGCGCGTGCGGCGGGACTACGAGGACCGGCTGCAGTCCGTGATGCACGAGCTGTCCGCCCGGCGTGATTCCATCCGCGCCGACCTGGAGGCCCGGCGGGCGGAGCTGCAGCGGGCGGAGGCGCAGCGCGCCTCCGCGGCGGACAACCTGGAGGAGCTGCGGCTGCGGCACCTGATCGGGGAGATCGACGATTCCGCCTGGGAGGCGCGCCGGCCGGGGCTGGAGAGCGCCGTCTCCGCGGCTCAGGAGGCGACGGCGCGAACCCGCGCGGTGGTGGAGCGGCTCGAGGCGCTCCTGCGCGAGGTGGGCGGCGACCCGGCCCCCCCACGGGCGGGCGCCGGGAGCGAGCCCCAGGCTCCGGCGGCGGCTCCCATCTCCCCCGCCCGCCCCGAGGCCGGGGGCGTGGTGCGGGGGGGGGCGGCGGCTCCACCCGCCGGCCGCCACGCGGACGACACCGTCCCCGAGTTCAGCCGCTTCACCGCCATCCCCGACCCGGACGCTCCGGGCGGAGACGAGGCCACCGGGTTCGACCTGTCGTGGCTGGACGAGGTGGAGGAGGCCTCCGCCGCCAGGCCGGCTACAGGCAACAACGCCGCTCCCGCCGCTCCTCCCACCACTCCCCAGGCGGACGACTTCGCCTTCCTGGAGGAGCTGGACCGGGCGATCGCCGCGTCCACGGACAAGCCCCGTCCCGGGGGTCCGGACGACCCGGACCGCACGCTGGACGCGGACCGCGCGGGGATGCTGCTGTGCAAGGAGTGCGGCGCGATCAACGAGCCGCAGCTGTGGTACTGCGAAATCTGCGGCTCGGAGCTGTAAAAGGCCGCCAGAGCGGGCGGAGGGCGCCCTCACCCGGCGGCCTGCAGTTGCGTGAGGGATGCAGGCCCGAAGGGGCGAGACCCGGGGCAGTATCCGGGGCTCGACTCCGTTACGCACGGTGGTATCGTGCGTTACGGAG
>DATAAL010000233.1:0-5034 GCA_036260145.1 Longimicrobiaceae bacterium
GTGACGGCGCAGCCGGCATGCGCCCAAATACAAAGCCCTCTCTCCCGATTCGGGAAGAGAGGGCTCCGTGCAGACGGCCATCCGGCACTCACACCGGAACCGGCAGCAGGCTCCGGAAGGAGTTCCGCGCCCGGTTGAGCCGGCTCTTCACCGTGCCGACCGGGATGCCGATGGCGTCCGCGATCTCCTCGTAGGAGAGGTCGTCCACCTCGCGCATCACGAAGGGGACGCGGTGGTGCTCGTCCATCCGCCCGATGGCGGTGTCGATCGCCTCGCGCAGCTCGCTCCGGTACGCCTCGCGCTCCGGGTCGGCGCCGGTGGCCGCGAACTCCACGGGGCGCGACGGTGCTCCCGAGCTCGACGTCTCCGGGCGGATCTCCGAGAAGGTGGTCTCCCGGCGCCGCGAGCGGTTGCGGAACTCGTTCTTCAGCAGGTTGTTCGCGATCGTATGGATCCACGTCGAGAACTTCCTCGCCGGATCGTAGCTGTCCCGCGCCCGGTGGATCCGCAGGAAGGTGTCCTGCGTCAGGTCCTGCACTCGCTCCTCGTCGTTGAGGCGCTTGCGCAGGAAGCCCTGGATCCGCGGCTCGTAGCGCTCCACCAGGACGCGGAACCCCTCCGCATCCCCGTCCGTATAGCGCTGGAACAGCTGCTCGTCCGAGAGGTCCTCGAGAGACACCGGCGCCACGGCCGCCCGGGTCGGGCGGATTCCCCGCATCCCCTGGCGATCCAGCGCGCGGCTGATCTCCTCGGCAGTCGGTAGATGGGTCGCGATTTTCATGGCTGAAATATAATGCTCCAGGCCCCAAATGTCGAGGGTTTCGGATCGGATTTCCAGAAGGGTAAATCTCCGCAGGAAAACGACTTCGCTTGTTTCTACACCCCGGATTTTCCAGGCTTGTCACCCCTGCCGGCGGGGGGCGGCGCGGCGCCGGGCGCGGGCGTCGGCCAGGTTCAGCCCCGCGAAGAGGACCGCGCCCAGTGAGAGCTGGAAGTAGAAGGTGAGGAGCCGCCAGCCGGCGGTGGCGATCCCGATCACCCCCGCCGGGAGGAGCGCGGAGTAGACCAGGAAGAACGATGCCTCCGCCCCGCCGGCCGCGCCCGGGGTGGGGATGAAGAGCAGGGTGGTGAAGATCACCCACTGCAGCAGGAAGGAGAGCACCGGGTCCACCGGAGCCCCCAGGAAGGAGCAGAGGGCGGTGAGCACCGAGTACCGGCATGCCCACTGGATCGAGGTGATCAGGAAGGTGACCCCGAAGCGGGTCTTCCCCCGCGCCACCACCAGCGTCCACACCTCCCGGAACTCGCGCCACGAGCGGCGTGCCCTGCGCCGGGTCCGCGCGGTGAAGCGAAGCCCCCGCCCCCGGATCCGCGCCCCCAGCGCCCCGCGCAGGAGGAGCCACCACCCCAACCACAGGGCCGCCACCGCGAGCGCGACCCCCCCGAACACCCAGAGCACGCCGCCGCGCACCTCCCCACCCAGTCCCTGGAGCACCGGGAGTCGCCAGGCGCGGGACACCACGAAGGCGGCGGGGAGCGCGAGGGCGAAGAACGCCAGGTCCTCCAGGTATCCCAGGCTCACGATGGTGGCGGCCTGGCTCCGGGTGATCCCCGTCTGCACCATCATCCCCCAGCGGATCACCTCCCGCACCGAGTTGGGGAAGAGCGCCGCCGCCAGGTCCGCGCCCAGGGTGATGCGGAACGCCTCCCGGTACGCCATGCGGTGCCCCATGAAGCGCGTCCAGATCAGGAGCCGCAGTGCGTTGGTGAGCCAGGGGATCAGGGCCAGCGCCATGGCCAGGTACAGGAAGCGGCGCGGGCGCTCGTCCAGGGTGGCGAATACGCTCCGGTCGGTGGCGTACCACGACAGGGCCAGGTTGACCAGCACCCCGAAGGGGACGAAGAAGAGCGCGGCGCGGAAGATCCGGTCCAAGCTGAGGCGGGACCCGGGCCGCTTCGGCCGAACGTCCTGGAAGTCCCCCATCCCCCAGACGTGCAGCGTCTCCCCCTCCGGCTCCCTCCCGGGCTCCCTCGTCTCCCCGCTCATCCCGCGGCCTCCCCGGAGCGGAACCCCCGGACCACCTCCGCGTAGCTCCCGAGGAGCCGCCCGTTGATCGCGCTCCAGTCCCGCTCCCGGGCCCCCTCCGCCGCCCGCCGCCCCATCCGCTCCCGGAGCCCCGGGTCGCGGAGGAGCTGCTCCACCCGGTCGGCGAGGTCGGCCGGGTTGTTGGCGCGGGCGATCCACCCGTTCTCTCCCGGCTCGATCTGGTCGGGAGGCCCCCCCCGGTCCACCACCACCGCGGGGAGGCCGGAGGCCAGCGCTTCCAGCACCACGTTCCCGAAGGTCTCGGTGGTGGAGGGGAAGACGAACACGTCCGCCGAGGCGTACCAGCGCGCCAGCGCCTCCCCCGTCTGGTGCCCCGCGAAGTGGGCCTCCGGGAGCGCCGCCTCCAGCTCCTCCCGCATCGGACCGTCCCCCACCAACGCCAGGCGGAACTCCAACCCTCGCGCCCGGAGGATCCGGTCCATCTCCACCAGGTCGGCCAGGTCCTTCTCCCGCACCAGGCGGCTCACCAGGAGGACGAGGGGGACCCCCTCCCCCACCCCGGCGGCGCGTCGCAGCTCCGGGTCGCGGAACGCCGGGGAGAAGCGGCGCAGATCGATCCCGCGCGACCACAGCTCCAGGCAGCCGATCCCGTGCGCTTCCAGCTCCCGGAGGATACTCCGCGAGGGGGCGTACACCCGCTCGCAGCGGGCGTAGAAGCGGCGCAGCAGCGCCCATCCCACCCCCTCCAGCGCCGGGACGCCGTAGTAGCGGAAGTAGGAGACGAAGTGGGTGTGGAAGCTGGAGACCACCGGAATCCTCCGGCGGCGGGCGTAGTGCTGCGCCCACACCGCCAGGGGGGTGGGGCTCACCACGTGCACCAGCTCCGGCCCCCAGGCGTCCAGCTCGCGGCCGATCCCGTGCCCAGCCGGAAGGGAGATGCGGTAGTCCGGGTACAGGGGGAAACGGACGTGGCGCACCCGGCGCACCCGCCCGCTCCAGGACACCTCCGGCCCGGGGACGAAGGGGGAGAAGACCCGGAATTCCACCCCCCGCGCCTCCAGCGTCCCGAAGAGCTGGGCCAGGGTGCGGGACACCCCGTCCACGTGGGGGAGGAGGCTCTCCGTGAAGTAGGCGATCTTCATCAACGGAGGCGGGCCAGGTAGAAGAAGAGCTTGATGTACTCGTTGAGGTAGAGGACCAGCCCCTTCTCGCGCATCCACCAGTTCCGCTCGTTGAACTCGTGGGTCGCCGCGAGCGACATGCGGAGCTCCGCCCCCATCCCCCGCGTGGCGCGCCGCAGCGTCCAGCGGGCGCGGCGGCCGTGGTACTCACTGGTGACGACGATCACCCGGCGGGTGCGGTTCTCCCGGAGGTAGTCGCGGAGCGCCTCCCCCTCCTCCGCGGTGCTCCCCGCCCCGCCGGGATACTCCACTACCCGGATCGCCGAGTCCGGGACCCCGAAGTGGCGGAGGACCCGGACGGTCACGTCGGTGCCGTTGGGGACCAGCCCCAGCGAGGCCTCAAGGTCGCTGGCCTCGCGGATCAGCACGATCCGCGGAGCGGTCCCCCGGCGGAACAGCTCCGCCGCGTGGCGGGGACGGTGGTACCGCTCTCCGCCCAGCACCAGGATGAAGTCCGCGCGCGCCACGGGGTCGCGCACCGCCAGGAAGCGGGCGGCCCCGGTGAGGATCGGCGCCCGCAGCGCGAACGCCGAGAGCGCCAGGAGGACCAGGACCAGGAGCGCGCCTCCCCGGTGCCTCCACCAGCCACGGCGAGCGGGTACGACACCCGCACCGGTCATCGCTCCGCGGACACGCTCCCGGCGCCCTCCCCGAGCGGGGTCTCGTAGATCCGGTAGGTCTTGTACACCCGGGCGCCGATGTTCTCCATTGCCTGCCGCATCCGGTGGTTGTCCTCCAGGATCCACGACCCCTCGGCGGTGGTGTACCCCTTCTGCGCGCCCACCTGGAAGGTGCGCAGGTACATCGCCGCACCGATCCCTGACTGCTGGTACCCCGGCTTGAGCCCCAGCGTCATCAGCCGCAGGGTGTGGATCTTCCGCTTCGCCCAGAGGAAGCGGAACACCCCGAAGGGGAAGAGACGCCCGTCCCGGAGCGGCCGCAGCGCCTGGTTCAGGTCGGGGAGGGAAAGCATGAAGCCGATCGGCTCCCCCGCCGCATTCTCGGCGATCAGAGCCAGGTCGGGATCCACTACCAGCCTGAATTCCCTGGCCAGGTTCTCGAACTCGGCCTCGGTCATGGGGACGAAGCCCCAGTTCCGCTCCCACGCCGAGTTGTACACCTCCATGGCCACGGCCACCTCCTCCTGGAAGCGCTTCATGTTGACCGAGCGGATCCGCCACCCCTCGCGCCGGGAGAGCCGCTCCACCCCCCGGACCAGCTGCTTCGGTGCCTGGTTGCCCGCCACCCAGTACGCCACCAGGTCCTTGGCCTTGCCCAGCCCCGCCGCCTCCATCAGCGCCCCGTAGTAGGAGGGGTTGTGCCCCATCATCACCACGGGCGGGGTGTCGAACCCCTCGATCAGCACCCCGGGCGAGTGCAGCTCGTCGTTGGTGGAGAGGTTGAAGGGGCCACGCATCGTCTCCATCCCCCGCGCCCGGAGCCACCCCGCCACCGCGTCCAGGAGTGCCCGGGCCACCTCCGGGTCGTCCACACTCTCGAAGAGCCCGAAGAACCCCGTCCGTTCCCCGTGGAACTCGTTGTGGCGGTGGTTGACGATGGCGGCGATCCGCCCCACCGTCTCGCCCCCCCGCTCGGCCAGGAAGTAGGCCACGTCGGCGTGCCGGTGGAAGGGGTGCTTCTTCCGGTCCAGGAGGGTGTTGAGGACCATGCGCAGCGGCGGGACCCAGTTGGGGTCGCGCGCGTTGACCGTCCAGGACAGCTCCACGAAGCGGCGGAGCGGCTCGCCCGGAGCGATCTCCCGGACCCGGAGCCCGGCGGCGGGGAGGGGGGGGGCGGAAGAGGTCA
>DATAAL010000234.1:0-5063 GCA_036260145.1 Longimicrobiaceae bacterium
CGGGAGGTATGGGGTGGGGTGGCCCACGCGGGCCGCTCCGTCCCGTCTCGTTCGACCGGCGCGGAGGCAGCGCATGGTGGTGGGCCTGGTGGTCTGGGAGCTGCACCTCGCGGGGTGCGCCTCGCTCAAGGAGAAGCGGCAGGTCGTCAAGAGCCTGAAGGACCGGCTGCACAACCGGTTCAACGTGTCCGTCGCCGAGACGGGCCACCAGGACGTCCTGCAGCGCGCGGAGCTGGCGGCGTGCCTGGTCTCGGGAGACCGGCGTCACGCGCAGTCGGTGCTGGCCTCCGTGGACCGCATGGTGGAGGAAGAGTCGGGGGCTCGGATCATCGACTCCTGCACTACGTTCTACTGAGGGGACGGGGGAAGGGGATCAGCGGACAGCCTGCCACGGCCCGGTTCTTGTTGGCTGTCCCCTGTAACCTGTTCCCTGTCCCTTTTTCGTTATGCCTCGCTTTCATCGAACCGACCGGATCAACGAGCAGCTCCGCCAGGAGATTTCTCTCCTGGTGCGCGACGAGGTACGCGACCCGCGGGTGGGGGTGGTGACCATCACGGGGGTCGAGACCTCTCCGGAGCTGGACCACGCCAAGGTGTACATCTCCGCCCTCGGCGACGACGCCGAGAAAGCGGAGGCGCTGCAGGGGCTGCGGAGCGCCGCCCCCTTCATCCGGGCGCAGCTCGGGCGGCGCCTGCATATGCGGCGGATCCCGGAGCTGCACTTCGAGCTGGACCGGGTGCTCCAGGCGGCGAGCCGGATCGACGAGCTCCTCCGGGAGGTGCTTCCGCCGGAGGCGCGGAGCGGGGAGCGGGAAGGAGAATCCGGGGGGGAGCCCGGGTGACCGCTCCGTCCGCTCCCGGCGGGCCGCGCGAGGCCTCCCCACTGGTCGCGGGGGGCGGCGTTCTTCCCCTGGACAAACCGGAGGGGCCCACCTCGCACGACGCCGTGGCCGCGGTGCGCCGCGCCCTCCGCACCCGGCAGGTAGGGCACACCGGGACGCTCGACCCCTTCGCCTCCGGGCTCCTCCTGGTGTGCGTGGGGCCGGCCACCCGGTTGGCCGAGTACCTGACCGCGCTCCCCAAGACCTACCGAGCGACGCTACGCCTGGGCGTGGCCACCGACACCGACGACCTGCGGGGGGAGGTGGTCTCCACCAGCGACGGCTGGCGCGAGCTGGCCGAGGAGCGGATCCGTGCCGCTCTGCTCCGCCAGGTCGGTACCCTCGAGCAGCTCCCCCCCGTGTACTCCGCCAAGAAGGTGGCTGGCGAGCGGATGTACGCGGCCGCCCGGCGCGGAGAGGAGGTGTCCCGCACCCCGGTCCGCGTCACCATCCATCGCATCGACGTCCTTTCCGTGCGCCTCCCGGAGGTGGAGTTCGAGGTGGAGTGCTCCAGCGGCACCTACATCCGCGCCATCGCCCGGGACGCGGGGGAGGATCTCGGCGTAGGGGCGCACCTCGCGCGTCTCCGGCGCACGCGGGTAGGAGAGCATTCCGTGGAGGAGGCGGTCCCGCTCGACGCACTGGGGGACGAGGAGCGGGTGGCGCGGACGATGCTCCGTCCCGCGGCGGCGGTGGCCCACCTCCCGCGCCTGGAGGTGGACGAGGCGGACGTGGACGCGATCCGGCATGGCCGCGGGATCCCTGCCCGGGACGCGCTCCCGGAGGGAGTTCCGGTCGCGCTGCTCGGCGCCAACGGCGCGCTGCTCGCCATCGGGGAGTGCTCGGGAGCGACCGTGAGGCCACGGAAGGTGTTCGCATGACCGGCGCGGAGCCGGAGGTGTCCACCGGGATCGGCGGGCCGGAGGCGTTCGCCGTCGATCCCGCCCTCCCCCCCCCGATCCCCGCCGACGGGCGCGGGTCCATCGTCACCGTAGGGACCTTCGACGGGGTGCACCGCGGCCACTGGGAGGTGCTCCAGGAGATCGTACATCGCGCGGAGCGGGGCGGACGCCGCAGCGTCCTGGTGACCTTCCACCCGCACCCCCTGCGCGTGGTTCGCCCCGCGGAAGCACCCCCTCTTCTCACCACCCCCGCCGAGAAGCGGGAGATCCTGGCGGAGTCGGGGCTGGAGTACGCCGTGTTCCTCCCCTTCACCCCGGTTCTCCAGCAGTACCCGGCGCGGCGCTTCGTTGAGGAGATCCTGATCGGCCGGCTGCGCATGGAGGAGCTGGTGATCGGGTACGACCATGGCTTCGGACGGGGAAGGGAGGGGGGGGTGGGGACGCTGCGGGAGATCGGCGGCGAGCTCGGATTCGACGTGGACGTGGTGGAGGCGGTGGGGAGCGCCGGGGAGGCGATCTCCTCCAGCCGCATCCGCCAGCTCCTCGCCGCCGGGGAGGTGGAGGCCGCCGCGCGTCTCCTGGGCCGCCACTATTCCATGGAGGGTGAGGTGGTGCAGGGGGAGCGGAAGGGGCGGGAGCTGGGCTTCCCCACTGCCAATGTCCGCATTGCCGACCCGGAGAAGATGCTCCCGAAGGAGGGGGTGTACGCGGCCTACGGGTGGGTGGGCGAAGAGCGCCTCCCGGGCCTCCTCCACCTCGGCCCCCGCCCCACCTTCGAGGGGTTCGCCCCCACCATCGAGTTGCACCTCCTGGACTGGTCGGGAGAGCTGTACGGGGAGCGGGTGCGCGTGGAGGTGGTCCGTCACCTCCGCGACATCGAGGCGTTCCCGTCGGTGGAGGCGCTGGTGGCGGCGATGCGCGAGGACGAGCGGGTGGGGAGGCGCGTGCTGGGGGTGTGACGGTCCTCACCCGGCGCCGCGCAGCAACCTCTCCCCGGAGGGGAGAGGGCGAAAGAGTGGTTGGCTGGCCGCTCCTCAGAGCACGCCCAGGCCGAACACCAGCGTCGCTGCGGCGGCCAGGAGCATGGTCCAGAGCGCCCACAGCTTGTAGAAGGCCAGCTCGGGGTGGAGGCGCTTGTAGAGCCGGGCCAGCGCGGCGCCGCCCCCGAAGGCGCCCACCATCCAGGCCAGCGCCACCACCAGCCACTCCACCCAGCTCCGCACCTGCGGCTACTCCTCCCGCACCAGCTCGTAGCGCTCGATCTTCTTGTACAGGTTGGAGCGGGGCATGTCCAGGATGCGCGCCGTCTCGGAGACGTTCCAGTCGTTCTCGCGCGGCTTCTGGAGGATGAAGGCACGCTCCGCCGCTTCCTTGAACTCCGCGAAGGTGCGGGAGGAGAGGATATCGGAGGAGATCCCGCCCCCGCGCGCGTGGCCGGTGACCAGGAGGTCCACGTCGTCCGCGGTGATGGTCTCGCGGGGCGCCAGGATCAGCAGACGCTCCACGGTGTTGCGCAGCTCGCGCACGTTCCCCGGCCAGTCCAGCCTCTGCAGCCGCTCCACCGCCTCCGGGGTGATCGACCGGGGACGGAACGTCGCCTCCCGTCCCGCCTGCGCGGCGAAGTGCTGCACCAGGAGCGGGATATCTTCCCGGCGCTCCCGGAGCGGTGGGACGTGCAGGGGGATCACGTTGAGCCGGTAGAACAGGTCCTCGCGGAACCGGCCGGCGCGGATCTCCTCCTCCAGGTCCTTGTTGGTCGCGGTCAGGACGCGCACATCCACCCGGATGGGCCTGGCGCCGCCCACCCGGGTCACCAGCCCCTCCTGGAGGGCGCGGAGCACCTTGGCCTGCGCGGCCAGCGACATGTCGCCGATCTCGTCCAGGAAGAGGGTCCCCTCGTTGGCCAGCTCGAACTTCCCGGCCCGGTCCTCGATGGCCCCGGTGAAGGAGCCCTTCACGTGGCCGAACAGCTCCGACTCGATCAGCTCGGTGGGGATGGCGGCGCAGTTGACCTCGATGAACGGGCCCTTGGAGCGCGGGGAGACCCGATGGATCGCCCGCGCGACCAGCTCCTTCCCCGTCCCGTTCTCGCCGGTGATAAGGACGCGTGCGTCGGTGGGTGCCACCCGCTCCACCCGCTCCAGGAGCTGGCGGATGCCGAAGCTGCGCCCGACGATCTGGTGACGCCCCTCCACCTCGCCCCGGAGCCGCTCGTTCTCGGCCAGGAGCCCCCGCTGCTGGAGCGCATTGCGAAGCACCAGGAGGATCCGGTCGGTGTCGAGCGGCTTCTCCAGGAAGTCGTACGCTCCGCGGCGCGTGGCCTCCACCGCGGTCTCGATGGTCCCGTGCCCGCTGATCATCACCACCAGCGCGGCCGGGTCAATCTCCCGGATCCGGCTCAGCGCCTCGAGCCCGTCCATGCGCGCCATCTTGACGTCCATGAACGTCAGGTCGGGCCGGAAGTCGGGGTAGATGGCCAGCGCCTCGCCCGCGCTCCCCGCCGAGCGGACCTCGTGGTCCTCGTACTCCAGGAGCTGGGCCAGGACGTGCCGGATCCCCTGCTCATCGTCCACCACCAGGATGCGCGCCATCGGTGTCGGGGTCAGCGGTTGGGAGAAAGGACCAGGTAGCCGCCCTCCACCCGGGCCGCGCCTACGCCCTGCGGGAGGCGGAAGGGGTAGGCGGTCTCGGCGAGCCCGGGCTCGGCGCGCCGGCCCATCCGCTCCAGCGCCTGCGGGTAGAGGCGCTCGGGGATGGGGATCCCCGCGAAGGTGATCCGGTCCACGTCGAAGGCCGCCCGCCCGGATTCCAATGGCTGGAGCTTCCCCGTGATGTCCACGTCGGCGGTGTCGGGGAGGAAGCTCCGGACGCGGCCCAGCTCCGGGACGTCGGGGATGCGGTCGCTGGGGACGCGCGCCTGCAGGCGCACGGTGTCCCCGCGGAAGGAGACCGCGGGCGCGTGCAGGTCACCCGGGATCCGGTCCTGGTAGCGGTAGCGGACCAGGCTGGTGAGCTCCACGTCGGAGAGGCGGACGCTGTCGCCCTCCTGCAGGCGCGCGATCTTCGCCTCCGCCTGCGCCGCGGCCTCCGGGGAGACGGCGGTGGCGAAGGTCTCGTCCTCGCGGCCCAGCAGCCCGCGGATGGTATCGCGGAAGTACCACCCCGCCGCTCCCAGCGCGAGCAGCAGCAGCAGCACGCCGGCCGCGCCTCCCCTCCTTCGTGGACTCATTCGTCAGCCTCCGGGCGACACGGCGCCTGTAACGAGATCGGAAAACCGGAG
>DATAAL010000235.1:0-12057 GCA_036260145.1 Longimicrobiaceae bacterium
GCTCGCGCGCCGTCTCCGGGAGCTGGGGGCGGGGATCCGCGCCCTGCACGACGACCTGGGGGAGCGGATGGAGGACGTGGTGATCCTCACCATGTCCGAGTTCGGGCGCACCGTGGCCGAGAACGGAAGCGGCGGCACCGACCACGGCCACGCCAACTGCATGATGGTGCTGGGGGGGAGGGTGCGCGGCGGGCGGGTGTACGGGGAGTGGCCGGGGCTGGAGCGGGAGCAGCTCCACGAGGGGCGCGACCTGCGCGTGACCACCGACTTCCGCGACGTGTTCGCGGAGGTGGCCGCCCGCCACCTGGGAGCGCGGGAGCTGGAGCGGGTCTTCCCGGGCTACGACGTGGACCCGGGGAGGTTCAGGGGGGTGATGGGGTAGGCCCCTCGCCCCGGCGCTGCGCGCCACCCCTCTCCACTTCACGCCCCTCCCACCGCCCGCTCCGCCTCCTGCCGCATCGGCCCCAGTGCCTGAGCATGGTCCCGGTACTCCGGCAGCTCCCGCTGGCTCTCGGTGTCGTATGCGTCCAGGAAGCGCTGGAACAGCTCCCGCGCCCGCGCCTGGTTCCCCATCGCCCGCTCCGCCTGCGCCGCGGTGAAGAGCCCGAACAGGTGCTGCGGGTCGCGCGCGAGGATGGCGTTCGCCTCCGCCCGCGCCGCCTGCGTGTCTCCCCCCACCAGGTGGAGGACCGCCAGGTGGTAGTGGCCGTCGGTGTCCAGCTCCGGTACCCGCCCGTACGCCGCGATCGCCATGGGGAGGAAGGACCGCGCCTGGGCCGTGTCCCCGGCCGACGCGCTCTGCATCACCCGGTTGAAGAGCCGGTCGGCCGCTTCGCGCGGGGTCATGGACGACAGGTCCACCGCCCCCGGGTTCCCGGCCGGACCCCTCGCCGGACCCCCGGCGGGACCGCTCAGGGCGCTCCCGGAGGATGCGCTCCCCGATGTTCCGTCGAGCGGCGCCGCCGCGACGGGAGCGGTGGGCCGGGGCTCCGGATCGTCCCCGCCGAGGAGGAGCACCCCGGCGAGCGCGGCCACCGCCACCCCGGCCACTGCCCAGGGAGCCCACCGGATCCAGGGAGCGGACGGGGCGGAACCGGCGGCGGATGCGGCCACCGGGGCACCGCACTGGTTGCAGAAGCGCGCCCCGGCCGGGAGCGGGTTCCCGCACTCGCGGCACTCGGCGTCCACGGCGACCCCGCAGGAGGAGCAGAAGCGGCCGGTCACCGGCTGCTGGCACGACGGGCAGGTCCTGGTCATGGGTCTCCGGATCGGGAGGAACGGGCGACGCGGGCAAATCTACTTCGGGCACGGACCTACCTCAAGATCGGCGGGGGTGCGCCTGCGGCTCGTGGCCTGATGGTATCGGCGGCACGCGAAATGCGCAGCCTGTTTCCCCCGCGATCCTGAAACTCACGGCAGTAGGGCGGAGGATGAGCAAGATGCACGGTGTGGACACCCTGCGTGGGCGCCTCGGTGAGAAGGACGACCTCACCGGCTCGCGGGCCGGGTTCATGGCACAGGCGAGCGATGCGGCGCCGTTCCATCTCCGCAACCGGATCTCCTCTCCGGTCCGGGAGCGGGAGGAGCAGCTCATCCGCCGCCTGGCCGCCGACCACCTGCGCGAGCTGCGCGACGACGGGGTGACGCTGGACTACGTGGCGCGGATGTACGGAGTGACCCCGGAGCGGCTGGAGATCCTCTATCGCGACCTGATTCCGGGCCCCCCCGGCTGATCCCGGTCCGCGGCGCCGCCCCCGTTGCAGGGGGGCGGTGCATGCAGCTCTTCCGAATTGTCCCTGACGGATCCATCCGATGCACGAGTCTATTGCGCCCCCTCGCTTCCGGGTGCATACATAGAGGGTCATCCGCCCGCTTCACTCGACTCCCGCGCTCGCCACGGACGCGAAGCCACGCGCTCCAGTCCCCGCCGAGGTGCTGTGGATCCCAAGACCGTCCTCGTCGTCGACGACGATCCCGACGCCCGAAACATCTGCACCCTCTTCCTCCAGCACCACGGCTACCGGGTGCTGGAGGCGACCGACGGGGAGCAGGGGGTCCGCACCGCCCGCGAGGAATACCCGGACCTGATCCTGATGGATGTCACCCTCCCGGTGCTGGACGGGTGGACGGCGACGGAGCGGCTCAAGGCGGACCGGGAGACCGCACTGATCCCCGTGATCATCCTCACCGGACACGCGATGGACCATGACCGGGCGCGGGCGCTGGAGCTGGGGGAGGGATACCTCCCCAAGCCGTGCAGCCCGCGGCGGATCCTGGAGGAGGTGCAGCGGCTGATCGGCGCAGCGGTGATGTAAGACGCTGCTCCGGTAGCGTCCGGGGTCCGCTCCCGGACCCGGTGAACCGCCGGCAGCCTCCGTTCGTGCGGGGGAGACTCACGGGAACCACCCGGTGAGTCTCCTCCGCTCGCTGCTTTCACGGGCACCGCACACAGAGCGCAACAGAGCCAGGGATGGGGGCTTACGGGAACGCTCCTTGCGCCTGCTCCCCCGCTGGAGCCCGGCGCGGGCGCTTGCCGCGCCGCCGGGGGCGGCACTACGTTGCTCCCCTCGCAGCCGGGCCGCGCTCACCCCTTGCAGGAGGAGGATGTCCATGGAGATCACCCCGCGGGGCGATCGCTCCGGGGCGCTCGCCGCGTTCGGGATCCGCGCCGGCCCGTACGTGGGCGAGGAGATCCCGGTCCGGCTCCCCGTGGTCCGCATCGGGCAGGCGGCGGGGAACGACATCGTGATCTCGGACGACTCGGTGTCCGCCAACCATGCGCGGCTGGAGTTCGACCAGGGAGCGTGGCGGCTTACCGACCTGGAGTCCACCAACGGCACCTACGTGGAAGGAGTGCGCCTTGCCCCGCAGGTCCCCACTCCGCTGGTGTACGGAGCGTCGGTGCGCTTCGGAGGGGTGCCGCTCCACTTCCGGGCCCTGGAGGAGGCGGACCCCGCGGCGGCGCGGGCGGAGTACGTGGCTCCCGAGGCCGCCCCGACCCTCCGGGAGCGGCCACGGGGGCGGCGCCTCCCGGTGTGGCTGGTCCTGGTGCTTCTGGTGCTGCTGGCGCTGGCGGTCGTGCTCTTCACCACCTTCTACCCGCTGGAGGGGCGCGCCGCGACGCTCCCGGCGCTCGCCGTCCCGCTCTCCGCCGTCCTCCCGGCCGCGCCGTGAGGATCCGCTGGGAGGCGGCGGGGGGGAGCGACATCGGCCGGGTCCGGCGGGGGAACGAGGACGCCTACCTCCTGGACCCGCGCCGGGGGATCTTCCTGGTGGCGGACGGGATGGGGGGGCACGCGGCGGGGGAGATCGCCAGCGCGATCGCGCGGGAAGTGGTGGGCACCTCGCTGGCGACCCAGGTGGACTCGGGGGCGGAGGGCGACGAGCTGTCGCAGATGATGGAGGCCTCGATCCATGCCGCGCACGACGCCATCACTACCTACGCGGCCCGCCACCGGGCGGCGCGCGGGATGGGGACCACCCTCACCGCCTGCGTGGTGCACCCCGACGGAGGGGTGCGCATCGGGCACGTGGGCGACTCGCGCGCCTACCGGCTGCGCGGAGGGGTGCTGCAGCAGCTCACCCGCGACCACACCTGGGTGCAGACGGAGGTGGACGCGGGGCGCCTCTCCCCCGAGGCCGCACGCACCCATCCGCTCTCGCACATCATCACCCGCGCCCTGGGCGCCGACTCCGCCGACACCCCGGACCTCCTGGTCGGGCGGCTGCTCCCCGGGGACCTCCTCCTCCTCTGCACCGACGGCCTCACCGGGAAGGTGGAGGACGCGGAGCTGGAGAGGATCCTGGCGGCTGGCCTCCCCCTGGACGAGCGGGTGGCGGAGCTGATCCGCGCCGCGAACCTCCGCGGCGGCGACGACAACATCACCGCGGTGCTGGTGGAGGTCCAGGAAGCGTGAACGACGGCGCGGACGGGCCCCTGCGGCGCTCCCTCAGCCCTCCGCCGTCCCCGTAGAGTCCCCTTCCCCCTCCTGAGCCAGGGGGAGGCGGATCCGGAACACCGTCCCCCGCGCGTCGCTCTGCACGCTGATCTCCCCCCCGTGGTCGCGCACGATCCGCTGTGAGACGGCCAGTCCCAGCCCGGTCCCCTCCTCCTTGGGCTTGGTGGTGAAGAACGGGTCGAAGATGTGGGGGAGGACGTCCTGCGGGATCGGCGGGGCGTCGTTGAAGAAGTCGATGCAGATCCGTCGCTTCGCTCCCTCGCTCGCGCCGGCCTCTCCACCCCCCTCGCCGAGGTCCGGACAGCTCCCCGCCCACGCCGTGATCCAGAGCGTGCCCCCGCCGTTCTTGAGCGCGTGCTCCGCGTTCAGGATGATGTTGAGGAACACCTGCTGGAGCTGGTTCTCGTCCCCCGGAACCCGGGGGAGCGGCTCCTCCAGACGCAGCGACGGGCGCACCCCCGCGCCGCGCAGCTCCCGCTCGCGCAGCTCCAGGACGCTGCGCAGCGCCTCGGCCAGGTCTACCGGCCGGCGCTCCGGGAGGCGCCGTCGGGCGAAGCCGAGCAGGCTCCCCACAATCCCCCGGCAGCGCTCCACCTCGCGCAGGATGCGCCGCAGGTCGTCCGCCCTCCCCGGGTCCTCCTCGTCGCGCAGGAGGAGCTGAGCATACCCGCTGATGTTGGCCAGCGGGTTGTTCAGGTCGTGCGCCACCCCGCCCGCCAGGAGCCCCAGGGAGGAGAGCTTGTCCCGCTCGCGCAACTGCTCCTCGATCCGCCTCCGCTCCTCCGCCAGCCGCCGGGTATGGAGGTGCGCCTCGATGCGGGCGCGCAGCTCCGCCCCGCGGAACGGCTTGGTGATATAGTCGTTGGCGCCCGCGTCGAAGGCGGCGTAGATGCTCTCCGCGTCCGTCTTGGCCGTGACCATCAGGA
This sequence comes from Longimicrobiaceae bacterium, assembly GCA_036260145.1. Taxonomy (GTDB): domain Bacteria; phylum Gemmatimonadota; class Gemmatimonadetes; order Longimicrobiales; family Longimicrobiaceae; genus JAFAYN01. The sequence continues at coordinate 4,886 of DATAAL010000235.1, forward strand.
TGGGGAGCGCGAAGGCGTCCCAGCGCTGCCGCACCCGGTGGCACACCTCCAGCCCCGACATCTCCGGGAGCATCCAGTCCAGGAGGAGCACATCCGGAAGCTTCTCCTCCAGGAGGCGCAGGACGGCGGGCCCGTCGGGGGCGAGGACGACGGTGTACCCGGCCTTCTGCAGCATCACGCGCAGCATGGTCGCCGAGGCCGGGTCGTCCTCGGCGATCAGGAGGTGGGGGGGGGACTCCCCCGTGGAGATCGGCGGAGTGGTCACGACAGGGGGGTAGGGTCGGCGAGGCGGCGGCGGAGCTCCTCCGGCGGGAGCGCCAGGAGGGGGAGGACCCGGGCGGCGGGGAGCTCCCGGCGCTCCATGGCGAAGACGCGGAGGACGCGCGCCGTATGGTACAGCTCGCCGGAGACACGGGGGAGGTCGATCAGCCCGGCGCGCCCCGCCTCGGTGAGCCGCTGCACAGAACCGTCGCGCCGCAGCACCAGCAGGTCGAGTCCCAGCATCCGTGGCTTCTCCGGGTAATCGACGAACACCTCCGCGGGTTCCACCCCGAGCTCCGCGGCCAGACGGGCCTCCAGGGCGCGCCGGAGCGCGTCGTCCCGGGAGATCCACCCGTCCAGGGGGAGGGCGCGGATCTCGTCCCCGGGGATCTCCAGGGCGCGCTTGGGGAGGCGCCGCCCGCGCAGCGCAGGGAGCCAGAGCTCCGCCACCCGCCGCGCCTGCGCCTCCTCCCGCCCCGCCGCGCGGGCCTCCAGCAGCGCCAGGAGCTGCTCGTCCGACCTTCCCACCAGCTCGTCCGGGAGGATCAGCCCCGCGTCCACCGCCTCCTCCACCGTCCGCTTGTACAGCACGGTCGCCGCGCGCACGGCGTGGTGCCAGTACACGTTGCGGAACATCTGGTACTTGGCGAAGAGGAGCGACTCCAGCGCGGAGCTCCCCTTCTCGTGGATCCCTACCTCCCAGCGCTCGCTCTCGGGGTCGCGCAGCAGGGCGAGGGCGTGGACCAGCCGGTCCACGTCCACCTCCCCGTACGGGACCCCGCAGAACATGGCGTCCCGCCGCAAGTACTCGATCTTGTCCAGGTCCAGGCTCCCGGACACCAGCCCCTGCAGCGGCGAGTCCGAGGTGCCGTGGATCAGCGCCTCGATCCGGGTCGGGGCGTCGGGGGCTACCTCCTCCAGCGCGGCGCGGATCCCGGGAGCGGCCAGGAAGCGCCCGGTGTGGGACTCGTGGCTCCCGGGGACGCGCTCCTCGTCCAGCTCCTCCAGCGCGTGCGAGAAGGGGTAGTGGCCGATGTCGTGGAGGAGGGCGGCGTAGGGGACCACGCGGCAGTCGGTGGGCTCCACCCGCTCCAGCTCCCCCCGCTCGGTGAGGAGGGCGAGGGCGCGCCGCGCCAGGTGATACACCCCCAGCGCGTGGTCGAAGCGGGTGTGGGTGGCGCCCGGGTACACCAGGTACGCCAGGCCGAGCTGCCGGATGTGCCGCAGCCGCTGGAACTCCGGGGTGTCGATGACGCGCAGCGCGGTCGGATCGATCCGGATGGTGTTCCAGAGCGGGTCGCGGACGACCTCGAACTCCTGAGGCGGGTGCGATGCGGGTTGTGGCATGGGAGCGGGGGAGTCTACGCGGGCGGGGCAGGGGCGTCAAGATGCGGAGGCGGCGTGGCGACACTCCGTGCGAGCGGTGAGAGCAAGCCTCCTGCGAGGAGATCCCGGCGAGCGCCGCGAGAGGTCTGCGCGTAGCTGCGCGGCTCCGGTTACCCTCGCAGCAATCCTCTCTCCGATCGGCCGTCCGGACAACGCAGAAGCGCCCCCGGCCGTCGTCCGGGGGCGCCTCTGCGCATTCACCGCTTCCAGCGCGGCTTCTCAGCCCGCTTTCGGCCCCGCGTTGCGGACGGCCTCCGGCACCCGGTCGGCGAACTGCTCGAAGTTCTTCTGGAACGCCGCCGCCAGCTCGCGCGCCTTGGCGTCGTACGCCTCGCGGTCGCTCCAGGTCTCCCGTGGGAGGAGCACCTCGGCGGGGACGCCCGGGACCGAGGTGGGGACCCGGAGCCCGAAGAACGGCGCCTCCGTGGTCTCCACGTCGTCCAGCCGGCCGGCCAGAGCGGCGCGCACCATGGCGCGCGTGTACCCCAGCTTCATCCGCTGCCCCACGCCGTACGGGCCGCCCGTCCACCCGGTGTTCACCAGCCAGACCCGGGAGCCGTGCTCCGCGATCTTCTGCCCGAGCATGTCGGCGTACACGCCGGGGTGCAGGCTCAGGAAGGCCGCGCCGAAGCAGGCGGAGAAGGTGGGCTGCGGCTCCTTCACCCCGCGCTCCGTCCCCGCCACCTTGGCGGTGTAGCCGGAGAGGAAGTAGAACATCGCCTGCTCGGCCGTGAGCCGGGAGATGGGGGGGAGCACCCCGTACGCGTCCGCCGTCAGGAAGACGATGTTCCGAGGGTGCCCGCCGCGCGCCTCCGGGACGAAGTTGTGGATGTAGTGCAGCGGGTACGAGATGCGGGTGTTCTCCGTGACGGAGATGTCGTCGAAGTCCACCCGCCGCTGCTCGTCCACCACCAGGTTCTCCAGCACCGTCCCGAACATTCGGGTGGTGGCGTAGATCTCCGGCTCGCCCTCCGGGGAGAGCTTGACCGCCTTGGCGTAGCACCCGCCCTCGAAGTTGAAGATCCCCGCGTCGCTCCACCCGTGCTCGTCGTCGCCGATCAGGCCGCGCTCCGGGTCGGCGGAGAGGGTGGTCTTCCCCGTCCCCGAGAGCCCGAAGAAGAGCGCCGTGTCGCCCTCCGGGCCCACGTTGGCGGAGCAGTGCATGGAGAGCACGCCCTGCTGCGGGAGGAGGTAGTTCAGCACGCCGAACACGGACTTCTTGATCTCGCCCGCGTACCGCGTCCCGCCAATCAGCACCTCCTTCGCCCCGAAGTTGATCAGGATGAAGGTCCCGGTACGGGTCCCATGCCGCGCAGGGTCCGCCTCGTACTCCGGGGCGTGCAGGATGGTGAACCCGGGGAGGAAGTCCTCCAGCTCGGACTCCTCCGGCCGGCGGAACATGTTGTACGCGAACAGGTTGTGCCAGGCGTTCGGGGTGATCACCCGGACCGCCAGGCGGTACTTCGGATCGGCCCCGGCCCACATGTCACGGACGTACAGGTCCTGCCCCTCCAGGTGCGCCAGCACGTTCTCGCGGAGGAGGTCGTACCTCTCGGGCTCGATCGGGGCGTTGACCTTCCCCCACCACACGTGCTCCTCGGAGGAGGGCTCGCGCACCACGAAGCGGTCGTTGGGGGAGCGGCCGGTGTGCGGGGCGGTCACGGCGTTGAAGGGGCCGCCGTCCACCAGGATCCCCTCGCCGCGGCGGATGGCGTGCTCCACCAGCTCGACAGGGGAGAGGTTCCAGAACACCGTGCCGGGGTTCCGGATCCCGTGCTCGTCCAGCCCGTGGCGGCTTCCCCGCCCGATCGACCGGGCGGTGTCGGTGGAGGTCAGGGTGGTGGCCATATGACGTGTTTCTCTGGGACTCGGTATCGGCGCGAACGCCCCCCGCCGGGGTCCGGCCGGGGGCGGAAACCTCATATGTAGCACCCCCCGGAGCACGGGGCAAGTAAGCCGGGCTCAGGCGGGACGCCCCGTGCGGCCCTTTTCGCGGCTCAAGGTTCCGCCCCGTCGTCCTCTCCCCCGACGATCCGGTTCCCCCGCAGCGCAAGCGCCACCCCCGCCCCCAGCGCCGCCACCGCCAGCGCGGTCCGCACCGGGTGGAGGCGCACCCCGGTGTAGGCGCTGGTCCGCGCCACATGGCCCTCGTAGTCGCCGCGCTCCGCCCCGTCGCCGCGCCGCGCCCGGTGCAGGGTGTCCCGGCGGAAGCGGCCCGAGGGGCGGTCGGTCCGCTGCTGCTCGAACATGGTTGCCTCCATGTAGCGGTCGGCCAGGCGCGGAGCGCTCTCCATGGCCTCGATCATCCGTCCGCCCCCGCCCACGGTGATGGAGTGGACCGGCCGCTGGGCGCAGCGCAGGATGGCGCGCGCCACCACGCCCGGCGAGTACACCGGCGGCGGGAGGGTGGGCTCCACCTCCATCAGGTTCCGGGCGTGCCGGGGGAGGGGGGTGTCAACGGAGCCGGGCTTGACCAGGGTGACGGAGACCGGCGCCCCCTCCTCCTCCAGCTCCATCCGCAGGGCGTCGGTGAACCCCTTCACCGCGTGCTTGCTGGCCACGTAGTGCCCCTGGAGCGGGAGCGCGCGGTCGGATACGGCGCTCCCCACGTTGATCAGCGCGCCGCCGTGCTCCCGCAGGTGCTCCACGGCGACCAGCGACCCGTTCACCATCCCCCAGTAGTTGGTGTCGAAGAGCCGCCGCGCGTCCTTCGCGGGGGTCTCCACGAGCCGCCCGTAGATGGAGACGCCGGCGTTGTTGATCCAGGTGTCGATCCCCCCGAACTCCCGCACCGCCGTCTCGGCGATCTTCCGCACCTGGTCCGGGTCGCCCACGTCGGCCACCACATAGGTGGCCTCCCCGCCGCGGGCGCGGATCTCCCGGACGGCGCGCTTCAGGTCGTCCCTGCTGCGCGCGGAGAGGACCACGCGGGCGCCGCGCCGGGCGGCGAGCCGCGCGGTGGCGAGCCCGATCCCGCTCGACGACCTGCTCGTCGAGCGGCTTCAGCTTGATGCTCATCTTTCCTCCGGGTGCTCCGGGTGCGTGCGATGGGGGAGGAAGAGAAAGCAACGGGCGTGCCGGAGGGGCTCCGCCCCCGGGGCCGCGGCCCATGGTTGCTCCCTTCCGCCCGCGGTAGATTGAGGCGGAGCGACGGACCCGGGCGAGGGAACCCAGGGAGCACGGGATGGAACCGGTCACGGCGGTGCACGATCCGGAGCTGACGGCGCGGGTGGTGTCGCGCGCGCCGTTGCTCTACGCCGCGGGCGCGGACCCGGCGCTGGACCGCCCCGCCCACGTCCGCGCCGGCTCCGGGGTGAGCTGGGTGGCGGGGTGCCTGGCGGTGGTGCAGGACGACGCGAGCTTCGTGGCGCTGGTGGATCCGGCCACGCGGGAGGTGCGGGCGGTCACCCTCCCGGCGGGGGAGGACGGGAAGCGCCAGTTCGACGCTCTGCGCGGCACCAAGGGGCTCAAGCTGGACCTGGAGTGCTGCGTCACCGTCCCGGAGGGCGGCGGGGAGCTGCTCCTGGCCTGGGGCTCCGGCTCCACCGCGCGCCGCGAGCGGGTGGCGCTGCTGGAGGGGTGGACGGAGGGGAGACCGGAGGTCACCGTGGTGGACGCCTCGGCGCTGTACGCGCGGCTCCGCGCCCGCACCGAGTTCTCCGGGAGCGAGCTGAACGTGGAGGGGGCGGTGTTCGTGGATGGGTGCGTGCGGCTCTTCGGGCGGGGGAACGGCGCCCCGCGGAACGGGGTCCTCCCGATGGACGCCACCTGCGATCTGGAGTGGGAGGCGCTCCGGGCCTACCTCCGCGACCCGGCGCACGCCCCGCCCCCGGAGCCCCGCAGCGTGGTGCGCTACCGGCTCGGCGCGCTGGACGGCCTCCCGCTGACCTTCACCGACGCGACCGCGGCCGGAGGGAGGGTGGTGTTCTCGGCGGCCGCGGAGGACTCCCCGGACGCCACCCGCGACGGCCGGGTGGCGGGCTCGGCGCTGGGGGTGATCGACGCGCCCGGCCGGGCGCGCTGGACGGTGCTGCGGGACGCGGAGGGGTGGTCCTTCCCGGACAAGGTGGAGGGGGTGGCGCTGTCGCCCGGCTCCGCGGGTCGCGCCTACGCCGTGGTGGACCGGGACGACCCCGCAGTGCCCTCCGAGCTGCTGGAGGTGGAGCTGGCGGGGCCCTGGGGGGTGGCGGGCGGCTGAGCGCTCAGACCAGGGACACGAGGAGAACCTGCCCCGTCCCGACTGTCGCGGCGGCTTCGACGATCCGGGGAGCGAGCGGGCGCAAGTCCTCCAGCTTGGTGCTGCGCGCCACGAGTACCACCACGCCCACGTCCAGGCCGGCGAGGTTCTGCTGGTGGGGAAGGTTGCGGTCGGCCGTGACGAACACGTCGAACTCCATGGAGGCGCGCCGGAGCAGCTCTCCGTTCTTCGTGCCCGCCCAGCCGGCCTCGGCCACGGTACGGACCTCGAGACCCGGTAGATCCCGGCGCAGCAGGTGCGGCAGGTTCTCGTCCAGGAGCACCCGCCTCAAGCCACCCTCTCCAGGAGGGCACGGGTCGCCTGCTCCAGGAACGCGGTGGCCTGCTCGCGGCGGACGCTGGGGAAGTTCTCCAGGAACTCGTCCAGGGTGTAACCTCCCTCCAGATAGTCGACGAACGTCTGAACGGGAACCCGGGTCCCGACGAAGACGGGGGTTCCACCGACGATCTCCGGATCGCTGTGGACGACGCTGCCATCGGGGAGCGCCATGGGACGGGTGTCGGCCATGAGCCACCTGGGGTGAAGGGATGCAACTCCGGAAAAGGTACAGGATTCAGCGGGCAAGGGCCAGAAACTTTCACATTCCTGTCTCGGAATGAGCGCGCACGTCCACCAGCTCAGCACCTCCCCCGGCGGGGTCCCCAAGCTCCCGGTGCCCGAGGCCATGGTCACCCTCCTGGGGCTGGAGGGGGACGAGCAGAAGGACCGCCGCTTCCACGGCGGTCCCCGGCGCGCCCTCTGCCTCTTCTCGCTGGAGGAGATCCAGCGCCTCCGGGCCGAGGGGCACCCCATCCGCCCCGGCTCCACCGGGGAGAACGTGACTGTGACCGGGCTCCCCTGGGAGGAGGTGCGGCCCGGCGTCCGCCTGGCGCTGGGGGACGAGGTGGTGGTGGAGGTCACCTCCTATACCGCACCGTGCAAGAAGATCTCCGGCTCCTTCCTGGGCGGCGAGTTCGTGCGCATCTCCCAGAAGCTGCACCCCGGGGGGTCCCGGGTGTACGCCTGCGTCCTGCGGACCGGGCGGCTGCGGGTGGGGGACGCGGTGCGTGTGCTTGAGGATGCTCCCGCCGGGACCGTGGGCTGAGCGGCGGTCCCGGCCTCCCGGCTCCCCATCGAGATCGCACTGCTCCCGGGTGACCCCTCCCCATCCTCTCCGGACCCCATAGATTACGTCTGGATAGACACGTCTCACTGTCCGGCGGGCCTCCGTCGCCCGCTCTCCGTCACACCCGCACCCCGGCCATGTACCTTTCGAGCATCACCCTCC
>DATAAL010000236.1:0-2958 GCA_036260145.1 Longimicrobiaceae bacterium
AGCTCCACCGAGGCGTGGAACGCCTCCAGCAGCGGGAGGCTGCGCACGTCGCCCACGAAGATCCGCCCGCCCGGCCGCACCGCCGCCGCCGCCCCCTCCAGCACCCGCAGCAGGTACTCCACCCCGGGGAAGTACTGCGCCACCGAGTTGAGCACCACGGTGTCGAACCCCGCGCCCGCAAACTCCTCCAGGTCGTCCGCCTCCCGCTCCGACAGCGTCACCTGCGGCAGTCCGTCCAGGTGCCTGCGCACGTGCTCCAGCGCCACGCCGGAGAAGTCGGTCCCGTGGTACTGCCGCACGTGCGGTGCGACGCGGAAGAGGAGCAGCCCCGTCCCGCAGCCGATCTCCAGCACCCGCTCGGGGCGGAGCGCCAGGATGCGGTCCACCGTGCGCTCCACCCACTCCCGCATCTCCTCGCGCGGGATCGGCTCGCCGGTGTAGCTGCTGTTCCACCCCGTCAGGTTCAGCGTCGGGTCCGCCTCCGCCCCGCCCCCGCCGTACGTCTCGTCGAACACCGCCTCCCACCCCGCGACCTGTTCGCCCGCGTTGCGGGCGTCGGCCGCGAGATCCGGGACCACGTAAGCGACCAGGCGCTTCTCGCCCGGCTGGTCCTCGCGCGCGAGGACCACCGCCTCCAGGACGCCCGGCTGCTCGCGCAGCGCCGCCTCCACCTCGCCGGGCTCGATGCGGAAGCCGCGCACCTTCACCTGCTCGTCCGTGCGGCCGAGGAACTCCAGCACCCCGTCCGGGCGCTGGCGCGCGCGGTCTCCCGTACGGTAGGCGCGCTCTCCCTCCACCGTGACGAACTTCTCCTCGGTAAGCTCCGGCCGGCCGAGGTAGCCGCGGGTGACGCCACTGCCGGAGATCCACACCTCGCCGGGCACTCCCACGGGGAGGATCTCCCCGTGTGGCCCACAGACGCGGAGCCGCACCCCCGGGAGCGGGTGCCCCAGCGGGTGCCCCACGATCTCCCCTTCCGACGGGACAGCGTACGTGGCGCAGATGATGGTGGTCTCCGTGGGGCCGTAGAGGACGTGCGCCCGCGCCCCCGGGAACACCTCCCGGAGATCCTCCAGCAGCTTGGGCGCTACCGTGTCCCCACCCACCAGCAGAAGCCGCAGGTCCGGGAGAGCCGGCTCGGCGCGCGCGGTCTCCACCGCCTGGCGCATCAGCTCGGGGACGGCGTGCAGCACCGTCACGTCGGCGCAGGCGCGGACCAGCTCCACCGGGTCGCGCACCACCTCCCGCGCGACGATCCGCACGGCCGCCCCCGCCAGCAGCGGAGCGAGCATCTCCAGCAGCGAGATATCGAAAGCGACCGGGGCGAGCGCGGCCACCACGTCACCCGCCGCGAAGCCGAGCACGTCGAGGCTCGCAGACAGGGTGTGCGTGAGCTGCGCGTGCTCCACCATCACCGCCTTGGGCGTCCCGGTGGAGCCGGAGGTGTAGATGAGGTACGCCAGGCCGTCGGGGGAGACCTCGACGTCCGGCTCTTCGGCACTCTCGTCCGGGGCGGAGTCCAGCAGGACGACGCCGGCCTGGTGCTCCGGCAGCGAGCCGGCGAGGTGCGATTCGGCCAGCACCAGCTCCGCGCCGGAGTCGCTCAGCAGGAAGGCGAGGCGCTCCGCCGGGTACCCGGGGTCGAGCGGGAGGTAGACGCCCCCGGCCTTCCAGACCGCCAGGAGCGCGACGAGCACCCGGGGTCCGCGCTCCACGCACACCGCCACCGTGGCGCCGGCCCGGGCGCCGCAGTGGCGCAGGTGCCGCGCGAGGCGGGACGCGCGCCGGTGAAGCTCGGCATGGGTGAGCGCTTCGTCCCCGGACAGTACGGCGACCGCGCCCGGGGTGCGCGCGGCCTGCGCCGAGAGGAGGCGCGGGACGGTTTCGCCGGAGGGGGTTCCCTGAGCGGGACCGCTCCCGTACGCCAGCAGTAGACGGACCTCCTCTTCCGGAAGGAGCGAGAGGCGCGAGCAGCGTTCGTCCGGCAAGGCCGTGGCCGAGGCGAGCAGTGTGTGGTACTGCGCCGCGAAGCGCTCGATGGTGGCCGTCTCGAACAGGTCGGTGCGGAAGCGGACGCTTCCGGCCAGCTCCTCGCCCTCCTCGAACAGGTCCAGCTCCAGGTCGAACCGCGCCGTGCGCACCGGGGTCCGGAACGGCTCCACCCGGAGCCCCGACGGCACCGTGACCCCGCCGCCGTGGACGTTCTGCAGTGCGAACATCACCTGGAGGAGCGGCGTGTGCGAGAGGCTCCGCTCCGGGGCGACCTCCTCCACCAGCCGCTCGAAGGGGAGGTCCTGGTGCGCGTACGCCCCCAGCGCCGTCTCCCGAACCCGTCCCAGAAGCTCCCGGAACGTGGGATCGCCGGAGAGGTCGGTCCTGAGCGCCAGCGTGTTCACGAAGAAGCCGACGAGGCCGTCCAGCTCCACGCGGGTCCGGTTGGCGATGGGCGAGCCGACCACCAGGTCCTCCTGCCCGGACCAGCGCGAGAGGAGCACGTCCGACGCGGCACGCAGGACCATGTAGAGCGTGGCCCCCTCGCTCCGGGCGAGCGAGCGCAGCGCGCGCGTGGTCTCCCCGGGCACCGTGAAGCGCACCGCCGTCCCGCGGCCGCTGACTACCGGTGGGCGCGGCCGGTCGGTCGGAAGCTCCAGCAGCGGGGGGGCGCCGCTGAGGCGCCCGCGCCACCAGTCGAGCTGCTGCCGGAGCACGTCGCCCGCCAGCCACCCGCGCTGCCACACGGCGAAGTCCGCGTACTGCACCGGCAGCGGCGGGAGCGGCGAGGGCTCGCCGCGGGAGAAGGCGTCGTACAGCGCGAAGAGGTCGCGGTAGAGCACCCCCATGCTCCACCCGTCGCTCACGATGTGGTGCACTCCCCAGACGAGCACGTGCTCCCCCTCGCCCATGCGCAGCAGCTCGGTCCGGAGCAGCGGGCCGCGCGCCAGGTCGAAGGGCGTTGCC
>DATAAL010000237.1:0-11007 GCA_036260145.1 Longimicrobiaceae bacterium
GCCACCGGGGAGGAGCTGCGCGTGCTGCGCGGTCATCGGGGCCCGGTCCAGAGCGTGGCCTTCAGCCCCGACGGGCGGCACCTGGCCAGCGCAGGTGCTGACGCGACGGTGCGGCTCTGGGATGCAGCCACCGGGGAGGAGCTGCGCGTGCTGCGCGGTCATGAGAGATGGGTCCGGAGCGTGACCTTCAGCCCCGACGGGCGGCACCTGGCCAGCGCAGGTGCTGACGCGACGATGCGGCTCTGGGACAAAGAGTCTGGAGCACTTCAGGTAACGATCCTCTCAGCGGCAGAGGGATGGGCCGCGCTCACACCAGACGGGCGCTACAAGATCAGCGGCAACCTCGGAGGTGCGTTCTGGTACACGATCGGCCTCTGCCGCTTCGAGCCCGGTGAGCTCGACCCATTTCTCCCGGAGGGCACCCTGCGCCAGCTTGCGCCTGGAGAGCCGCTCTGGCAGGGTACGGCATAGCCTGTCCCTGGAGGGAATGCTCCCGGCGAACACGCAAAGAAAATCGGCGGCCACTTGAGCCGCCGATCTCCTTTTCTGCCCTGCCGGTGTCTGGACGAGACGCATCACCTCCCCGGCTGATACACCCGCTCCGTGTGCCCCTGGAGCTGCGACGGATAGAAGTACACCTCCCGCAGGTCGCCCGTAGCGTACCGCGTCGCCTGGTCGTTGAAGTGCGGCGACCTCGGGTCCCCGCTCTCCCCCCCCGCCGTAACCGCCCGCGCCCGCACGCGGTCCCCGAACTCCACCACCGCCACGAAGCTGTTCCCGCTGGTGCCGTAGCGCCGCTTCGTCCCCGGGTAGGTGCGCGCGCCGAAGGAGGCCAGCGACCCCCACTGCCCCGAGGTGAACCCCACCGGGATGCTCGGCTGCGCGTCGCTGAACGGCTGCACGATGTCCCCGGTGAGGCGCTGGAAGCGGTTGATCTCCCCCCAGGGCGTCCTCCAGCTCCCGAAGTCCGCCGTCAGCCGGTCGGAGGCGGCGGCCAGGGCCTCCAGCTTCTGCTCCGCCGTGGCGCGCGTCGCTGCGTAGTCGTACACCGACATCCCCGCCCGCCGCGCCTCGGCCGCCACCCGGGCCCAGAGCTCCTCCCCCCAGTACACCGCCAGCGAGGTGGGCACCGACCCCACCCCCCACCGGTAGTCCCACCCGCGCAGCACGGCCACCTGCTCCGCGACCCTTCCCTTCAGCGGACTGGACGCCGGCGTCCGCTCGTACGCCTCCACCAGCGTCGGAACGAGCTGCGCGAACGCCGGGAGGAACGGGTCGTACGCGGCGTCGCGCAGCCGCTCCAGCGTGAAGTCCTTGCGGCCCTCCAGCACCATGATCGCGTGGATCCCGCGCGGGTTCTCCCCGGCCGTGTCCATGTAGCGCGGGTAGCGCTCCCGCTTCGGGCTGAACGGCCCCGCCGCCGAGTACGGCCAGTTGTTGGTGTTCTGGATCCAGCCGTTGGGCGGGTTCCGCAGGTGCGGAGCCTCCTCCACCTCGTGCAGCCCCTTCCAGTCCGTCGCCGGGTCGCTCCCGTCCACCGGGCGGGTGTAGTCGAAGCGGTCGTCGCGCCGGGGGATGAACTGCGGGTGGAAGTAGGCGATGTTCCCGTCCGCGTCGGCGTAGATGGTGTTGTTGGACGAGTTGGCCTTCAGCTCCATGACCTCGCGGAACCTCCGGTAGTCGCGGGCCTTGGTGCGCAGGAACGACTGGCTGAGCGCCTCCACCGGCCGATTCATCAGTGCGACGCTCACCCACTTCCCCCCCTCCTCCCGGACGACGGGGCCGTGGTGGGTCCGGTAGACGGTGAACCTCCGCCGCGCCATCCCGCCGCTCGTGGTCCGGTAGGGCACGGTGATCGTGTCCGTGACCATGGGGCGCTCCTCGGCCCCGTAGCGGTAGAAGTGCCGCCCCCCGCGCTCGGTCACCGTCTCTAGGAACTCGTCCACCACGTCCACCCCGCTGGAGGTGTGCATCCACCCCAGGCGCTCGTTGAACCCCTGGTAGATGAAGAACTGCCCCCAGGTCACCGCGCCGTAGGCGTTCAGCCCCTCGTCGCTGGTGGCCTGCAGCTCCGAGCGGAAGAAGAACGAGGTGTGCGGGTTGATCAGCAGCAGCGCGTGCCCGCCGGCGGTGTTCCGGGGGGCGATGGCGAAGCCGTTCGACCCCGCCGGCTCCCGGTAGCGGGGGCTGGTCTCCTCCGGCGCCAGCGCCACCGTGCGCCTCCCGTAGAACGCCTCCAGCCCGGCCAGCGACACCCGCTCGATGTCCCCGCCGATGCTCCCCTCGCTGAAGGAGAGCGCCATCCAGGGCTCGAAGCGCCGGATCACCCGGGGGGTGACCTGCGGATGGGTGTGGAGGTAGTAGTTCAGCCCGTCGGCCCAGGCATCCATCAGCGCCCGGAGCCACGCCGGGCTCGCCGCGTACCGGGCCTTCAGCGTGTCCGGGTGGATGAACAGCTTCTGCCGCAGGTCGCGGTAGAGGGCGGACTCCCCCTCCGCCTCCGCCAGCCGCCCCAGCGAATTGAGGTAATTCGTCTCCACCCGGTTGAAGTCGTCCTCGGCCTGGGCGTAGATCAGACCGAACACCGCGTCGGCGTCCGTCCTCCCGCGGACGTGGGCGATCCCCCAGTCGTCCCGCACGATGGTGACGCTGCGCGCCTGCCGCTCCCACCGGGCGGCGTCGCCCTCCGTCCCTACCGCCGGCAGCGGCGTCGACGGGGCGCAGGAGGCCAGGAGGAGGAGCGCGAGCGCTCGCGCCGGGCGGATGATGGTGGTGCTGCTCATCGGTGCATGCATTCCCGAGGGTGCGGCCGGAAGGCAGGGACCGAGCAAGGTATCGGCGAGCCTCCCTCCCCGGCAACGAGGTCCGGGACCCGGCCGGGTGACGTTCCCGGAAAAGAGACCTGAGTCATCCCGAATTTTGGAAAGGCGATCCCAGGAAGAGGTAGCAAATCGCAATGTGCAGGTGGTAGAGCGGAGTCGGGGTGTCCCGGCTCCGCTTACCTGTTCGGGGGCAGAAGCGTCGCAGCAGACTGTGGCGCAGCGGCTCCAGGTCCGGATCGAGCAAAGAGGCAGGAAGGCGTAGAGGAGCGACACCATCAGGAGCAGCTTGAGACGGTTCTCCCAGAACCACAGCCGAGTGGGGCGCCCCCGGTTGGAGTGGACAGGTGCGGTCCGCTACTTCATTCGTGCAGCGCCCCCCTCACGTAGTATCTCGAAGCCTGTGCGGAAGAGACCGGCGCAGTTTGCCGGGCTCTGGAGCGACCCCACACCCGGTAGGCCAGCGGATAACCCGTCAATCGAGCGCGAACGTAACCCGCACCACCGCGGTGATATCCTTCTCCAGCGACGAGGTGTCGTAGATCCCGTAGTCGCTCACCTCGGTGGAGTTGCGCGGAGTGATCTGGAACACCCCCATCCGCGCGCTCCGCACCGCCCCGATCCCGCTCCCTGCGCTCCGGGCGATGGCCTCCGCCCGCTCCCGGGCGTCCTTGGTGGCCTCGGCCAGCATCTGGGTGCGGACGTCGGCCAGCTTGGTGTACAGGTACTCCGGCGCGGCAGAGACCAGCGGGACCCCCTGGTTGATCAGCTCGTTGGCCCGCTGCGAGAGCACCGTGATCCCGTCCACGTCGGCGGAGCGCACCTCGAAGCGCTGGGTGAGCCGGTATCCCACCAGCTCTCCGCTGTCCATCCCGTTCTCCAGGATCCGGTTGAGCCGCTCCGTCTCCACCGGGCGGACGGTGACCAGCGAGTCCGGGACACCACTCCGCTGCAGGAAGGCGCGGACCTGGTCGGCATCGCCGCGCAGCGCCCCGTACGCCTCCTGGGGCGTCAGGCTCTGGGCGCTCACCGACAGGCGCCACACCGCGTAGTCGGAGCGGATCGGCCGGCGGGCGGAGCCGGTGACCTCGATCTGGTCGCCGGCGCGCTTGGCGGAGCGGATGGCGCCCGCCCCGAGCAGGGCGGCCAGCACCAGCCCGGCGGCGAGGGCCACCAGGCCCCAGAAGAGCTGGGGAAAGCGTTCGGACATGGGTTCCCGGGGTGAGGGTGGGGGAGCGGGAAGGGCGCGCGGCGTGGATCCGGTTGCCCGGCAGGGATTTACGAGAATGCGGGCAAGGATCCCGCCGGACCCCCCGCCGCCGCGTCGGGTACTCTTTACCGTGCACCCGCTCGCAACGTTCCCCCGATGACCGTGTCCGCCCGCCTCCTCCTCCTGCTGGCGGTCTGCCTGGGCCTCCCCGCGGGGTGCGGCGCCCCGGCCGAGGGCCGCGCCGTGCCCGACGCGGCGCGGGAGCTACGGCGGGGGCGCCGGTGGGAGGCCGCCCTCCTCCACCGCACCCGCGGGGTGGCGGTGGCGGATTCGGTGGCGCCGGAGGCCGCGCTGGCGCTGGGATACCTGGAGCGCCTGCGGCTGGGGATGGGGAGCCCCTTCCGACTGGCGGAGCAGGCGCTCCGCGACCCGCGGCTGGCGGACACCCTGCGCCCGCGGCTGGCCTGGGCGCTCCTGGCGCGCACCCTGGACGGGCGGGCGTATGCGGTGGAGATGGAGGCGCTGGACCCGCTCACCCGGGGGCCGTACGGGCCGATCCCGGGACGCGGGGGGGTGCACCGGGAGCGGATCGAAGCGGCGGTGGAGCGGGCGCGCGACCCCCGGGCGGGGGAGGCGGCGGTGCGCATGGCGTACCGGATCGCCGCAGCGGGGGGGGACGCGAGCCCGTCCGCCCCCATGCTGGCAGCGCGCGCCGCGGCGCTCCTCCGCGACCGGAGGCTGGCACGGGAGGACGCTCGCGCGCTGCTCCGCGCGGCGGACTCGGCGCGCGCCTCCCCGCTGGAGCTCATCCCCGCCTGGCGGGCGGGGCGGCGCTTCCGGGTGGAGGCCCCGCTCCTCCTCCCCCACGGGGCGGACGCGGAGCGGGAAGCGACCCGCGCGGCGCTGCACCTGGCCGCGGAGGTCCGCGCCACCTGGCGGGCGCGGGCGGAGCCCGGCGCCCCCCGGGATCCCGGGCTCCTGGGCCCCGGGGCGGCGGCGCGCCTGGCGGCGCTCGCGGACAGCGCGGACCTCCCCCCGCAGCCGCCGGTGACGGTGAGCGTGGGAGCGTTCCGGGAGTCGCTCCTGGCGGGGGCACCGGACGGCGCGCCGTGGCGGCGCTTCCTGGAGCGGGCGGGGAATGAGGAGCGCTTCGCCGCCGAGCTGGCCCTGCTCCGCCACGCGGGGATCGGGGGACCCGGCCCGGGGGTGGTGGCGCTCGCCGTGGCGGTGTCGCTGCGCAGCTACGCGCAGGAGCCGGTCTGGTTCCCCGGCCTCCCGGCGCCCACGGAGCGGGAGCTGCGCACCGCGTACGGGATCGCGCAGGTGCGCTTCGATCGCTCGGTTCCCGCGGCGTGGCACCCCTATGCGCTCCGCATGCTGGAGGGGTCGCTACGCGACCTGGCGCAGGTGTTCCCCACCTTCCAGCCAGCGGGGCTCCGGGTGCGCTTCGGGGCCACGCAGCGCGCGGACGCCCTCGCCACCCACACCCCCCGCACCCGCACCCTCACCCTCCCCCTGGCCACCGCGGCGGGGACACTGGCGCACGAGCTGGCCCACGACCTGGACTGGCAGGCGGCGCGCGCCCGCTACGGGGTCCGCGGGACGTACCGGACGGATCGGGCGGTGCGCTTCCGGCGCGATCACCTGGCCGCGGCGGTGCGGGCGCTGGCCGCCGGCCCGCTGGAGCTCCCCGACCCGGCCACCGGGCGGCGTCCCTCCCCGGACCGGCGCCCGGCGGAGGTGTTCGCGCGGCACGCCGACTGGTTCGTGGCGGCGTCGCTCGCCCGCCGGGGGGTCTCCAACGGCTACCTGTCGGCGGTGCAGGACGCCACCCTGACGGGGTACGCGGGCGCCGCCGCGCCGGACGCGGAGGGGAGGTCGGCGGAGGCGGTGGTGCGCATCCTGGGGGAGGTGGCCGCCATCCCCCCAGAGGAGGCGCGCTGGTTCCTGGAGCAGTACGGTCCCGATCGCTCCCCCTCCCCGGAGGAGGTGGTGCGCGCGATCCTGGAGCCCCCCCTCCCGGAGCAGGGCGCGACCGGGGCCCCGGCGGCGCGGGAGGAGGGCGCCGGCGCGTGCGGGACGGCACCCCGGGAGGTGCTGGGAGAGGACCCGCTCCTCCGGGAGCTGGCGGCGCTCGCCGCGCGGGCCCGCGCCCGGGGAGTGGCGCTGGAGCAGGCGGAGCGGCTGGCCGGGCCGGCGGGGCGCGCCTGGCTGGCGCGGCAGGCGGGCGGGCTCCTCTGGTCCCCCCTCCCGGTGGACTCCGCCACCGTGGAGCGGCTCGACCCGCTGGTGCGGGAGGTGGTGGAGCCGGAGCCGGCCTCCCCCTTCGAGCCACGGGGCGGGAGCCCCTTCACCGTGCCGGGGGCGCGCTGCGCCCCGGGCGCGGCCGGGTAGGGCTATCCCGCCGGCGCCGCTTCCGCGTCCGGGAGGCGCCCCCCGGGCAGCCCTCGAGATAGCACCGACGACGAGACACCGCGCCGCCCTGGTCCCCTCTCCCTACCCGCGCTAAGATCCCCGCTCGAACCCGACGAGACAACTCCTGCTCCGAAACCCGGTGAACCGCGTGAGAACCGTAAAGCTCCTCGTCCTGCTCCTCGCGCTCGCCCTCCTCCCCCGCCCCGCCGCGGCCCAGCGCCCCCTGGAGCGCCTCTTCTACTACACGGACAGCGAGGAGGCCTGGGCGAGCCTGCAGCGCAACATCGCCCAGGTGTCGGTGCTCGCCCCCACCGGATACTCGGTGGACGAGGACGGGGTGGTGTGGGGGGAGGTGGACCCGCGCGTCCTGCGCCTGGCGAGGGAGCACCGCGTCCCGGTGATGCCGCTGATCGTGAACCCCGGCTTCGACCAGGAGATGCTGCACCGGCTCCTGGCGAGCGACGGGGCCCGCCGCCGGGCCGTCGCCTCCCTGGTGGAGCTCTGCCGCAGGAACGGGTACTGGGGGATCCAGTTCGACTTCGAGAACGTGGCGATGAACGACCGCGACGCCTTCACCCGCTTCTTCCGGGAGGCGGCGCAGGCGCTGCACGCCGCCGGCTTCAAGCTGAGCGCCGCGGTGGTGCACCGTCCCGACGAGCTCCCCGGGCCCACCCCGTACCACAAGTGGCTGTTCAAGAACTGGAGGGCGGGGTACGACCTGCGGGCGCTGGGGGAGGCGGGGGACTTCCTCTCCATCATGAGCTACTCGCAGCACACCCGCCGCACCCCGCCGGGGCCGCAGGCCGGCCTCCCCTGGCAGGAGGAGGTGGCGCGCTACTTCCTCCGCTTCGTCCCGCCGGAGAAGCTCTCCCTGGGGATCCCCACCGGGTCGCAGCACTGGTACACCTCGCAGGAGGACCGCATCACCCCGGAGATGGCGCGCTCCTACTCGCAGCAGGTGAGCCACGCACGGGCGCTGGGGCTGGTGGAGCGCTACGGCGCCCGGCTGCAGTGGGACGAGCAGCAGCAGGTCCCCTTCGCCTACTTCCCCCGGGGCGGGACCTTCGAGTGGATCTTCCTGGAGGACGCGCGGAGCTTCCGGGCCAAGCTGGGGCTGGTGGAGCGCCTGGGGCTGCGCGGCTTCTCGGTGTGGGTGCTGGGGCCGGAGGACCCCGGGATCTGGGAGGTGCTGCGGGGGCGGTGAACGACGAGGGGCCGGGGGTCGGCGCGGGTGAAGCGGCCCTTGACGCACGAAGGGAAGCCGATTAGCTTACCCGAATAGAAACCGAAGAGATCGGCCGATACAGGCCCCCACCCGGCACAGCGCCCGGGTCGGGGGCCTTATGCGTTCCCGCGGGAACGCCCCTGCAGCGCGACCTTCCGGGAATCACCGGACCATACCGCCGGCCCTCGGGCCGGCCCCGGGCGACGGGGTGCAGGATCCCAGGCCTGGACGGGCAGAGATCACCTTTCCTCAACACGGGAGTGACACTATGGTACGCGTCACGATCGACATCTTTTCAGGCCGCCCCAACCCCTCGTTCGTCCTGGACGAGCGAGAGGCCCAGGAGATCCTCCGCCAGCTCTCCGCCGCCCCGGAGGCGGTAGTGTCCGCGGAGCGGAGCCTGGGGATCCTGGGGTACCGCGGGCTGGTGCTGGAGCTGGACTCGGAGGCCGCCGCCCGGCACGACCACCTCCCCCGCGAGCTCCGCATCGGCGGCGGGGTGGCGGGCGCGGAGTCGCGCGGGCTGGAGATCGCCCAGCGGCTGGTGGAGCGGATGGGGACGCCGACCCCGGCGGTGGAGGGCTTCTCGGGCCCGCTGGCGAGCTACGAGGGGCTGGACCTGAGGCGGCTGGTGCGGGAGGGGATGGACGCCCTCTCGTCGCTGGCGGCCACCTTCAACGCGGCGCCGACGGGGAACGCCGCGCCGACCGGGGACGTGGCCACCGCCACGGACGACGTCTCCGTGTCCACCCTCTCCACGGGCGACGCGACCGTCATGGCCGGCGCCACCGTGCTCGGGACGGACGCGTCGAGCTGGACCACCTACACCGTGGGGACGTGCCAGTACGAGGGGTCGGCGTTCAACCCCAACTTCTGGAACGCGCAGCGCACGGTGATGCGGAACAACAACTGCTACAACTACGCCAGCAACCGCCGCACCGACACCTTCGCGCAGCCGGGGCGGGCGACGGGCGCCCAGGCCACGATCATGGCCTGCACCAACGTGGGGAACGGCGCCACCAGCGACGGTGCCCTCGCGGTCCCCACCTGCGCCGATGCCACGCAGTCGCCACGGCACTACATGGCGCTGGTGATCTGGCCCGGGACCGACTACCACTGGTACCGGAAGCACAGCGATGGCTTCTGGGGGCACAAGCCCGGCCAGACGGCGGCCCGGAACTACGACAACAGCAACAACATCATCTACGATCCGCAGACCGCCAACCGGGGCGGATACACGGACTTCTGCGGGTACTACTTCGGACCCGCCAGCATGCAGATCCGGTAAGCCCCGGCTCCCGGCGGGGGGCGGCTCCGGCCGCTCCCCGCTTCTCTCCACACTGGAGGTAGCGAGATGCGCGTGGAAGCGGACCTGTTCAGCGGGCGTCCCAACCCGGCGTGGACGCTGGACGAGGCGGAGTCGGCGACCTTCGCCCGGCTCTTCGCTGGGCTCGTCCGCACAGCGGCGCCGCCCTGGCTGGAGGACGGCCTGGGGTACCGGGGGCTGCGGGTGACCGGGACGGACGGGGGGATCGGGGAGTGCGAGGAGGTGCGGGTGCTGCGCGGGCACGTGGCGGCCCGGTGTACGGACGGGGAGCGATCGTACCTGGACACGGAGCGCGCCCTGGAGCGCTGGCTGGTGGGGTCGGCCAGGGGACGCGTCGATGCGCAGGTGCTCCAGATGCTGCGGGCGGAGGTGGAGGTGTAGCCGGGCGCCAGGACCGGCGTCTAAATCGACGGCTACCCCTCGCCCTCCGCTCCCTCCAGCGCCTGGGTGATCTCGCGGGCCAGCGCCCTGGCGTTCTCCCCGCGCACCAGGGTGAAGTGGCTCCCCGGTACCCGCCGCACCTCCACCCCGCCCGCGACGATCCTTTCCCACCCGGCGGTGGGGGTGCCCTCGGGGGGGTGCTCCGCGGCGCGCAGCAGCGTCACCGCCCCGCCGTACCCCTGCGGGCGGTAGGCATACAGCGCCTCCAGGTTGGCGCGGAACACCCGGTAGAGCTGCTCGATCCGCTCCGCGTCCACGTACGCCGGGACCAGCCCGGCGGCCCGGACCTCCTCCAGCGCCCGCCGCAGGTACGCCCCCTCCCCGCCCTCCCCAGCCGGGAGGGGGAGCCGCTCCACGGGGATCCCCAGGTCCTGCGCGAAGATCCTCACCCGCACCGCCCGGTCGTCGGGGAGGGTGCGCCCGTGCAGCGCCGGGAGGTGCGAGTCGATCAGCACCAGCCGCTCCACGCGCTCCCCGGCGGCCTCCAGCCGGCGCGCCATCTCGAAGGCCACCACCCCGCCCATCGACCACCCGCCGAGCCGGTACGGACCCCCGGGCTGCACCGCGCGCAACGCCTCCAGGTAGTCGGCCGCCATGGCCTCCACGGTGGCGTGCGGGGCACCCCCGCCGGTCAGGCCACGGGCGCGGAGCCCGTACAGCGGCTGCTCCGGAGGGAGGTGGGCGGCGAGGGGGGCGTACGACAGCACGTCACCCCCCACCGCGTGCACCAGGAAGAGCGGCCTCCGGTCCCCCGCGGTCCGGATCGGCACCAGCAGGGAGGTGTCCCGCTCCGGCTGCTCGCGGCGCAGCACCTCCGCCAGCGCCTCCACGGTGGGGGCGGTGAACAGGAGGGCGAGCGGGAGGCGCGCGCCGGTGGCCTCCTCCACCCGGGCCATCAGGCGCACCGCCAGGAGCGAGTGGCCGCCCCGCTCGAAGAAGGAGTCGCGCACCCCCACCGGACGGGTCCCCAGCACCTCCTCCCAGATCCCCGCCAGCACCAGCTCCAGCGCGTCCCGCGGCGGTACGTACCCCGCGCCGCTCCCCTGCTCCGTCCAGTCGGGCGCCGGGAGCGCCCTCCGGTCGAGCTTGCCGTTGGGGGAGAGCGGCATCGCCTCCAGCACCACCACCGCGGCGGGGACCATGTACTCCGGGAGGTGCGCCGCCAGGTGGGCCCGCAGCTCCGCGGGGGAGGGGTCCGCCCCCGGTGCCGCGGTGGCGTACGCCACGATCCGCCGGTCCCCCCGCGTGTCCTCCCGCACCACCGCCACCCCGTCTCCCACCCCGGGGTGCCGCCCCAGAGCGGCCTCGATCTCCCCCAGCTCGATCCGGAAGCCGCGGATTTTCACCTGGTGGTCGATGCGGCCGAGGTAGTGCACCATGCCGTCGGCCAGCCGGCGCACCAGGTCGCCCGTGCGATAGATCCGCTCGCCGGGCGCGGAACCGAACGGATCGGGAATGAACACCGCCGCGGTCAGGTCCGGCCGTCCGAGATAGCCGCGCGCGAGCCCCGGACCGCCGAGCAGCAGCTCGCCCGGAATCCCGACCGGTTGCGGCGCGAGGGTGCGGTCCA
>DATAAL010000238.1:0-11631 GCA_036260145.1 Longimicrobiaceae bacterium
GGTGCGACGGGGAGAACCTGTTCCGCACCGACCCCACCCAGTCGCAGGGGGGGGCGGACCGCACCGCTCCCACGGTGGAGTTCGAGTTCCCCACGGCGGGGACCACGGTCGCCCCCCGCGACTCCATCTTCACCCGCATCCGGGTGCAGGACAACCGGGGGGTCACCTCGGTCCAGATCTCCGGCTTCTCCCTGCGCGGCGATCCCGCGCTGGGGACCCAGATCACCGTACCCCGCTTCGCCACCAAGACGGTCCGGCTCGACTCCATCGGGCGGGTGGTGCGGGACACGACCCTCACCCGCTTCCTCCTGGCGGAGGCCGATTCGGTCCCCGAGCAGACGGTCTACCTCGTCGCGGCGGCCAAGGACAGCACCGGGAACGTGGGGGCGGACACGGTGATCGTGTCCATCGGAGGGCCGCGGGTGCAGGTGACCAGCCCCGCGGCGGATTCCGCACTCCGCGCCGGCACCTCGCTCGTGGTGCGGGTCTCGGCGGAGGACCGCACGGACCTGATCGGCTCGGTGCGGGTGCGCACCAGCGGAGCCTTCGCGCGCGACACCACGCTGACCTTCCGGGTCCCGGAGCAGCGCACCGACACGGTGGTGGTATTCGCCATCCCGACAGGCGTCCAGGGCGACCTGCAGATCGACGCGAGCGCGACCTCCTCGCAGCGGGTCGAGGGCAGGGCGCGTCCCGTCCGGGTGCGGATCCTCCCCGCCGCCGCCGACGCCGTCCCGCCGCGCGTCTCCTTCTCGGTGACGGTGCCGCCCCGGATGGAGATCACCGACACCCTGGTGGTGACGGTGAACGCCACGGACGAGACGCGGGTGGACACCATCGGGGCGACCGTGGTCGCGATCCGGCGCACCACGGCCCGGGAAGACACCCTCGGCGTGCTCACGCAGCGGGTCGCCGTCGCTCCCCCGACCAACTCGCAGACGCTGCGCATCACCCTGGACCCGCTCGGCCTGAGCGGGCTGGACACCCTCTCCGTGGCGTTCGAGGTGACGGCGTTCGCACGGGACGCGAGCGGGAACTGCGGCTCCGCGACGTCGCCCAACGTGGTGCAGTCGCTCCCCTGCCGGAGCGCCCGCGGGGCCACGGTGGCGGACGGGCCGGGGGCGCTGTCCAGCGTGTCCATCGTGCGGGGACGGACCGTCATCCCGCCGAGCCAGGGTGACACCCTCGCCGACCTGATCTCGGACCGGGTCCGGGTGTTCGCGTCCAACCGGACCCGCAACCGGGTGGAGGTCCTCCCGGTCGGCGGCACCCGCTTCTCCGGCTCGGTGCTGGTGGGGTCGCAGCCCTGGGGGCTGGCCCTGAACCGCGACTCCACCACCCTGCTGGTGGCCAACAGCGGCGGGGCGGGGAGCATCTCCCGGGTGCCGATCTCACCGGCCTCGGTGGGACCCGAGGACCGGAACGGGCGGATCATCACCGGGAACGTGGTGGTCTACGTGGTGCGCTTCAACATCGACGAGTCGGGCCGGATCAACCTGGACATCACCGACCGCGACTACTCCGACCGGCCGCAGTTCCTGGCCCAGACCGCCCTGGGGCGGATCATCTACTCCACGGTTCCCACGCCGGCGGCTCCCGACGGGACGGTGCAGGAGTACAGCTCCGGCGGGGTGGAGCCCAGCACGGACATCTTCACCGAGTACGCCCGCGGCTTCATCCCGGGGCAGTTCGTGGTGCGCCGCGCCGACAATGTGACCAAGTTCATCCGGGGGAGCGGGCAGACGGCCACGGACCAGCTGGTGGTGTGCGACCACGTCCCGGGGCAGCCCCGGGGGAGCCTGTGCTTCCCGCGGAGCACCAACGATACCCTCTCCTTCCAGGAGATCCAGGACCGGCTCACGGCGGCCGGATCGGACGCGGTGCTCGACTACGCGGTCGATCCCAACCTGATCGGGCTGAGCGACACCACCTTCCTCACGGTGAGCAAGGACCTGAAGACGATCGCCGTCGGGGAGGGCGTGAGGGACGTCGGCCGCGTGCTCGCCTTCCGGGAGGACGCGGCGGGGAACGTGAGCAACATCGGCAACACGCGCGACCTGGTTAACAACGCCGCCGACCGGGTCATCGGCCTGGGGCTGAACCGGGACGGCTCGGTGGGGCTGGCGCGCGGCCAGGCCACCTACTTCTTCCGCCAGGACCTCCGCAAGCTGGGGAACCGGGTGGTCAGCGGCACGCCCACGGGTGGGGTGGCCCTCCACCCGGATCACCCCAACACCACCCTGGCGTTCGTGTCCGGCCGCGACGAGACGGGGCGCCCCTTCATCGACGTGGTGGATACCTTCCACTTCCAGGTGGTCCGGCGCATCTTCATCCGCAACCCGGTCGTCGGCGCGCTGATCGCCGTCCCCACCGGCGCGTCGTCCGGGGTGGTGCTGCGGCTGTACGCCATCACCTCCGGTGGGGTGGTGGCGGTCGACCTGACGCAGGCCGACCTGCAGTAGCCGCGGGCACATCGGCACCCCTTCCGGGGGCCTGGCGCGCGCCGGGCCCCCGGTGTTTTATTGTGGAATGACCATGTTTCGATTCACGACGGCCGGGGAATCGCACGGCCCGGCGCTGGTCGCCGTGGTGGAGGGCGTGCCCGCCGGCCTCCCGCTCGCCCCCGAGGAGATCGACCGCGAGCTGCAGCGCCGGCAGGGAGGGTACGGCCGTGGGGGGAGGATGCGGATCGAGTCGGACCGCGCGGAGATCCTGTCCGGGGTGCGGCACGGGGAGACGCTCGGCTCTCCCATCACCCTGCTGGTGCGGAACCGCGACTGGGCCAACTGGACGACGGCGATGTCGGCCGAGCCGCTCCCGGAAGGGGAGGACGAGGCGGGGCTCCGGCGCGTCCACCTCCCGCGCCCCGGGCATGCGGACCTGGTGGGGGTGCTCAAGTACGGGCGCTCCGACGCCCGCGACATCCTGGAGCGCGCCTCCGCCCGGGAGACCACCATGCGGGTGGCGGCGGGGGCGGTCGCCAGGCGGCTCCTGGCGGAGCTGGGGATCACGATCGGGAGCCACGTGGTGGCGCTGGGAGGGATCCGCGCGGAGCTCCCAGGGGAGCTCCCCGAGGAGCTGAACGCGGCTTCCGACCCCTCGCCCGTGCGCTGCCTCGACCCGGAAGCCGAGGGGCGGATGATCGAGGCCATCGACGCCGCCAGGCGCGAGGGCGACACCCTCGGCGGGGTCGTGGAGGTGGTGGCGCAGGGCGTCCCGGCAGGGCTCGGCTCGCACGTCTCCTGGGACCGCAAGCTGGACGGCCGGCTGGCCGGGGCCCTGATGTCGGTGCAGGCCATCAAGGGGGTGGAGATCGGGCTGGGGTTCGAGGCCGCCATGCGCCGCGGGTCCCGGGTGCACGACGAGATCGTCCGCGACCCCGGCCTGGACGGGGCGGGGGGGTTCGGCCGCGGCTCCAACCACGCGGGTGGCCTGGAGGGGGGGATCACCACCGGGGCCCCCCTGGTGGTGCGCGCGGCGATGAAGCCGATCTCCACCCTGATGCGCCCCCTGCGCACCGTGGACCTGCGGACCGGGGAGGCGGGGGAGGCGGTGCGGGAGCGCTCCGACGTCTGCGCCGTCCCCGCCGCCGGCGTGGTGGCGGAGGCGATGGTCGCCATCGTCCTAGCGGGGGCGGTGCTGGAGAAGTTCGGCGGAGACTCCCTCCCGGAGCTGCTCCGCAATTTCTGCGGCTACGTCGAGCAGATCCGGGAGCGGGGTGCCTTCGCCGGGTGAGGAGGGCGGGGAGGTGCGGCGGGTGGTCCTGGTGGGGCTCATGTGCTCCGGCAAGAGCTCCGTGGCGGAGGAGCTCGCCCGGCGGCTGGGGTGGGAGGCGCTGGACCTGGACCGGGAGATCGAGGCGCGCGAGGGACGCACCATCCCCGAGATCTTCCGGGTGCACGGGGAGGCGTACTTCCGCCGGCGGGAAGCCGAACTGACCGCGGAGCTGACCGGGCGGCGGGGGGTGGTCCTTGCCCCCGGCGGCGGGTGGATCACCAACCCTGCGCTCCTGGAGCGCCTGGGCCCAGGCACCTTTTCCGTGTGGCTGCAGGTCTCCCCGGAGACGGTGCTTGCGCGTGCCGGGCCCGTGCGCGCCGGGCGCCCCCTTCTGGACGTTCCCGATCCTCTCCCCGTGGTCCGGTGCCTGCTGGAGACGCGGGAACCGTTCTACCGCAGGGCAGACCTCGCCGTGTCCACCGAGGGGGTGGATGTGGCATCCGTCGCCTCCCTGATCGAGCACGAGATCCGAATGCGCGGCGCCACCCCCTCCGGGTGACGCCCAATAGCAACGACTCCGACGAATGGCATCGACGCAGAAGAAACGGCTGGTCGTGGTGGAGTCCCCGACCAAGGCCAAGACGATCCGCAGCTTCCTCCCTCCGGGGTACCAGGTGGCGGCCTCGATGGGGCACGTACGTGACCTCCCCGAGTCCGCCAGCGAGATCCCCCCCTCGGTGAAGGGGAAGGAGTGGGCGCGGCTGGGGGTGGACGTGGAGCACGACTTCGAGCCGCTGTACGTGATCCCCGGCTCCAAGAAGAAGGTGGTCAACGAGCTGCGGTCGATGCTCCGCGACGCGGACGAGCTGGTGGTCGCCACCGACGAGGACCGCGAAGGGGAGAGCATCGGGTGGCACCTGGTGCAGGTGCTGAACCCGCGGGTCCCGGTGTCCCGCATCGTCTTCCACGAGATCACCCCCGAGGCGATCCGCGAGGCGATCCGCTCTCCCCGCCAGATCGACGAGGACGTGGTGCGCGCGCAGGAGACCCGACGCATCCTGGACCGGCTGGTGGGGTACACCCTGTCTCCGCTGCTGTGGAAGAAGATCGCAGGAGGGCTCTCCGCCGGGCGGGTGCAGTCGGTGGCGGTGCGGCTCCTGGTGCAGCGCGAGCGGGAGCGGCGGGCGTTCCGCTCCGCGGTGTTCTGGGACCTGAAGGCGCTCCTGGCCAGGGAGGCTGCGACCTTCTCTGCGACCCTGGTCGCGCTCGCGGGGAAGCGCCTGGCGACGGGGAAGGACTTCGACGAGACCACCGGGAAGCTCCGCGCCGACCGCGACGTCGTCCTCCTGGACGGGCCCGCCGCCCGCTCGCTCGCGGAGCGCCTGCGGGACGCGGCCTGGCGGGTGGCGGACACCGAGGAGAAGCCGGTGGTGCGGCGTCCCTACCCGCCCTTCACCACCTCCACGCTCCAGCAGGAGGCCAACCGCAAGCTGCGCCTCTCCTCGCGCGACACCATGCGCATCGCGCAGCGGCTGTACGAGGAGGGGTACATCACCTACATGCGCACCGACTCGGTCCACCTGTCGGAGCAGGCGATCACCGCGGCCCGCGGCCGGATCCGCGCCAGCTACGGGCCGGAGTACCTGAGCCCCCAGCCCCGGCAGTTCACCACCCGGAGCAAGGGGGCGCAGGAGGCGCACGAGGCGATCCGCCCCGCGGGGACGGAGATGAGGACCGCGGAGGAGCTGAAGCTCACCGGGATCGAGAAGGCACTTTACGACCTGATCTGGAAGCGCACCGTCGCCAGCCAGATGGCGGACGCACGGCTCACCTACCTGACCGCGCAGATCACCGCGGCCGACGCGACCTTCCGCGCCTCGGGACGGCGGATCGAGTTCCCCGGCTTCTTCCGCGCCTACGTGGAGGGGTCAGACGACCCGGAGGCGGCGCTGGAGGACCGGGAGGAGCCCCTCCCCCCCCTCCGCGTCGGCGACCCGCTCCGGCTGCGGGAGCTGAAGGCCGAGGGGCACGAGACGCAGCCTCCCGCGCGCTACACCGAAGCCACCCTGGTGAAGACGCTGGAGGCCGAGGGGATCGGCCGCCCCAGCACCTACGCCAGCATCATCGGCACGATCATGGACCGCGGTTACGCGGAGCGGCGCGAGAACCAGCTCATCCCCACCTTCACCGCCTTCGCGGTGACGGAGCTGCTGGAGAAGCACTTCCCCACGCTGGTGGACACCCGGTTCACCGCGCGGATGGAGGAGCAGCTCGACGAGATTGCCGAGGGGGATGCGGAGTGGCTCCCCTACCTGCGGGAGTTCTACATGGGCCCCGGGGGGCTGGAGGCCCGCGTCCGCCAGGGCGAGGAGCGGATCGACCCCCGCGAGGCGTCCACCGTACATCTGCAGGACCTCCCCGCGCGGGTACGGATCGGGAAGTTCGGACCGTTCATCGAGGTCGGCGACGGGGATAAGCCGGTCACCGCCACCCTCCCGGAGGGCGTCGCCCCCGCAGACCTCTCGGTGGAGCAGATCGACAACCTGGTGCGCGCCAAGACCGAAGGCCCGGAGATGCTCGGCCGGCACCCGCAGACAGGGGATCCCGTCTTCCTCCTCAACGGGCGCTTCGGTCCGTACGTGCAGCTCGGGGAGGCCACGGAGGAGAACCGGAAGCCGAAGCGCGCCTCCCTCCCCAAGGGGGTGAAGCCGGAGCAGGTCACCCTGGACACGGCGGTGCGGCTCCTCTCCCTCCCGCGTACCCTGGGGACCCATCCCGAGACCGGGAAGGAGGTGCAGGCCAACGTGGGGCGCTTCGGCCCGTACGTGGTGCACGAGGGCGAGTTCCGCTCCATCCCCAGGGGGGAGGACGTCTACACCATCGGCCTGTCGCGCGCGCTGGAGATCCTGGCCGAGCCCAAAGGTGGGAAGCGCTCCGCCCGGCAGGCGCTCCGCGAGCTGGGTCCCCACCCGGAAGACGGGGAGCCGGTGACCATCCTGGAGGGGCGCTACGGTCCGTACGTGAAGCACGGCTCCACGAACGCGTCGCTCCCCAAGGGTGTAGAGGTGGACGAGGTGCTGATGGAGCAGGCGGTGGAGCTGCTCCGCGAACGCGCCGCCGCAGGGAAGAAGCCGGGCCGCGGCGCCGGGCGTGGCTCCGCGCGCAAGATCGCCTCCGCGGCGAAGAAGCCGACCGGGACGGCGGCGAAGAAACCGGCGAGCACCGCGAAGAAGGCTACCGCCAAGAAGTCCCCGGCCAAGAAGTCGACCGCGAAGGAGTCGACCACGAAGAAGACCGTGACCAAGAAGAGCACGCGGCAACCGGCCCGGTAGTCGCGAACGAGTCTGGAAGGAGCAGGGAGATGGCGAAGGTAACGGTTGTGGGAGGCGGGCTTTCGGGCTCGGAGGCGGCATACCAGCTCGCCGAGCGGGGCCACGACGTCGCGCTGTACGAGATGCGCCCGGTGCGCGGGACCCCCGCCCACCAGACGGACCACCTGGGCGAGATCGTCTGCTCCAACACCTTCAAGTCGGAGGATCCGCACAACGCCCACGGCCTCCTCAAGCTGGAGATGGACGCACTGGGGGCGGGGGGGGCCCTCCTCCTGGCGTGCGCGCGGGAGTCGCGCATCCCCGGCGGGACCGCGCTCACCGTGGACCGCAGGGAGTTTTCGCAGCGGATGACTGCGGCCATCGAGGCGCACCCGCGGATCACCGTGGTGCGTGAGGAGGTCGCCGGGCTCCCGGAGGGGCCCGCCGTCATCGCCACCGGGCCGCTGACCTCCGACGCGCTCTCGCGGGCCATCCGCGGCGCCCTGGGGGACGAGGGGCTGGCCTTCTTCGACGCCATCGCTCCCGTGGTCGCGGCCGACTCGCTGGACCACCATACCCTCTTCGCGGCGTCGCGCTGGGGGAAGGGCGAAGGGGCGGACTACCTCAACGCTCCCATGACGCGCGAGCAGTACGAGGCGTTCGTCGTGGCGCTGCTGGCGGGGGAGAGCTACGAGGGGCACGACTGGGAGAACGTTCCCTACTTCGAGGGGTGCCTCCCCATCGAGGTGATGGCCTCACGGGGCGTGGACACCCTGCGCTTCGGGCCGATGAAGCCGGTGGGGCTCCCCGTCCCGCAGTGGGGAGGGAAGCGGGCGTGGGCGGTGGTCCAGCTCCGCCGCGAGGACCGCGCCGGGAACATGTGGAACCTGGTGGGCTTCCAGACCCGCCTCAAGATCCCGGAGCAGCGCCGGATCTTCCGGACGATCCCCGGGCTGGAGGAGGCGGAGTTCCTGCGCTGGGGCTCCATCCACCGCAACACCTACCTCAACTTCCCGGCGCGCCTCACCGCCCACGGCTCGCTCCGGGACCGGCGCGAGCTGCTCTTCGCGGGGCAGATCACGGGGGTGGAGGGGTACACCGAGTCCACCGCCGTCGGGATCCTGGCGGCCGTCAACCTGGACCGCATCGTCCGGGGGCTGGAGCCCGCGGTCCCGCCCCCCACCACCATGCTCGGCGGGCTGATGCGCTACCTGCGCGACTCCGACCCCGCGCACTTCCAGCCGATGAACTCCAACTTCGGACTGCTGGACCCGCTCCCGGAGCAGGTCCGCGACAAGGCCAGGAAGCGGGAGATGCTGGTGGAGCGGGCCCGGGCCGACTTCGCGGCGTGGATGGAGGAGCAGGGGATCGTGCCCGCCGCCGCCGCCGCGCGATGACGCCGCGGCCCCGCAGGCGGCCCGCCGCCCCGGCGGCACCGGAGCGCGACCCGAAGCAGGAGGATCCGACTGGCGCGCCCCCGGAGCGGAGCGAGGCGGTCGCCGCGTTCCTGCGCTACGTGGGGAGCGAGCGGCAGCTCTCTCCGCGGACGCTCGGGGAGTACACGACCGACCTGCGGGAGTTCGAGCGTTTCCTGGACGGGTACTACGGGACCCCGGAGTGGAGCTGGAGGGGGATCGACCGGCTGGCGATCCGCTCCTTCATGGGGGACTGCGTCTCGCGCCGGGGGCTGGCGAAGCGCTCGGTGGCGCGGAAGCTCTCCGCGGTCCGCTCCTTCTTCCGCTTCCTCCACGTGGAGGGGCTGGTGGAGGCCAATCCCGCCCGTACCGTGCGCTCCCCCAAGCGCGAGCGCACGCTCCCGGCCTTCCTCACACACGACCAGATGGAGGCCGTCTTCCGCGACGCTGAGGCGCGTACCGACGTGGGAGGGTTCCACGCCGTCCGGAACCTGGCGATCATGGAGCTCTTCTACGGCACGGGGATGCGCCTCTCCGAGCTGCAGCAGCTCAACCTGTCCGACCTGGACCTGGTGTCCGAGCGGGCGCGGGTGATGGGGAAGGGGCGCAAGGAGCGGATCGTCCCGCTCGGGCGGATGGCCATCGCCGCGCTGCGCCGCTACTACGCCGAGCGTGACCCCCTGGTGCTCCATACCCGCGGTGCCGACCTCCGGGCGGTGTTCGTGGGCCAGAGGGGGAAGCGCCTCTCCGTCCGGCAGATCCAGAAGATCGTCACCGGCTTCCTGGACGGGGTCGCGGAGGATGCGGGGGTCTCGACGCACTCCCTCCGCCACACCTTCGCCACGCACCTGGTGGATTCCGGAGCCGACCTGGTAGCGGTCAAGGAGCTGCTGGGCCACGTGAGCCTGAGCACCACCCAAATCTACACCCACACCTCCAGGGAGCGGCTGAAGGCGGTGTACCGCCAGGCGCACCCGAGAGCGTAGGAGCGGCAGGGAACAGCGAAGGGGCAGCAGGTTACAGCCTGCGACCGCACAAGGGTCCCGCCCCAGGTGGTTGCGGGCCGTCCGCTCTTCCCTGTAACCTGTCCCCTCGTCCCTTACCCGGAAGCAACCGACGACGCGAATGCCGACACCTTCGTTCCATGCAACCGCCATTCTCGCCGTCCGGCGCGACGGCAGGCTCGCGCTCGGCGGGGACGGGCAGGTTACCCTGGGCGACACCATCGTGAAGGGTACCGCCCAGAAGGTCCGCAAGCTCCGCAACGGCAAGATCCTGGCGGGGTTCGCAGGCTCGGTGGCGGACGCCTTCACCCTGTTCGAGAAGTTCGAGGAGAAGCTGGAGCGGTACCCCGGGAACCTCTCCCGCGCGGCGGTGGAGCTGGCCAAGGAGTGGCGCTCCGACCGCTACCTCCGGCGGCTGGAGGCGCTCCTGGCCGTGGCCGACCGGGAGCACATGTATCTCCTCTCCGGCACCGGGGAGGTGATCGAGCCGGACGACGAGATCGTGGCCATCGGCTCGGGCGGCTCGTACGCTCTGGCCGCGGCGCGCGCGCTCAAGGAGCACTCCCCCCTCCCCGCCCCGGAGATCGTGCGGCGGGGGCTGCAGATCGCGGGGGAGATCTGCATCTACACCAACCTGAACATCACCGTCCTCGAGCTGGAGGACTGACCCGGCAGGCTCCGGGCCGCCACGCCCCGGAGCCTGCTGCGAGATAGGGAAGCGATGAGCGACGAAGTGACCGAGACGACGGTCCGGCAGGAGCCCGCAGCGCCTGAGAGGGGCGACGACCAGCTCTGGCTGGACGAGATGACTCCGCGGCAGATCGTCGCGGAGCTGGACAAGTACATCGTGGGGCAGGAGGCCGCCAAGAAGTCGGTCGCCATCGCCCTGCGCAACCGGTGGCGCCGCCAGCGGGTGGACGAGGACCTCCGCGACGAGATCGTCCCCAACAACATCATCATGATCGGCCCCACCGGGGTGGGGAAGACGGAGATCGCGCGCCGGCTGGCGCGGCTGGCGGGGGCGCCCTTCGTGAAGGTGGAGGCGTCCAAGTTCACCGAGGTGGGGTATGTGGGGCGCGACGTGGAGTCGATGGTCCGCGACCTGGTGGACGTGGCCATCAACATGGTCCGCACCGAGCGGGAGGACGAGGTGCAGGATGAGGCCGAGCAGCGCGTGGAGGAGCGCATCCTCGACCTCCTCATCCCCCCCCTCCAGGACGGCGCCGGTGCCTCCTCCGCCGGCAAGAGCGTGGAAGAGCAGATCCGGGCCTTCATCGTGTCCTCCAGCGGGCAGGTGGAGGAGCAGCGCCCGGAGTCCGGGGAGCAGGCCGAGGCGGGCGACGGCGACGCGCAGGTCCGGGAGCGCCGGGAGCGCACCCGCGAGAAGTTCCGGCAGCTCCTCCGCGATGGGAAGCTGGAGGACCGCGAGGTGGAGGTGGAGGTCCAGCAGAGCTTCCCCATGGAGAACATGATGATCCCGCTCGGCGGGATGGAGGGGATGGACAACCTCTCCGACATGCTCCAGGACATCCTCCCCAAGCGCACCAAGCGGCGCCGGGTGACGGTGTCGGAGGCGCGCCGCATCCTCCTCCAGGACGAGCTGGACAAGCTGGTCAACATGGACGAGGTGGTGGACGAGGCGCTGGACCGCGCGGAGCAGATGGGGATCGTCTTCCTGGACGAGATCGACAAGATCGCGGGGGAGCGGGCGGCCGCAGGGCCGGACGTGTCGCGGGAGGGGGTGCAGCGCGACCTCCTCCCGGTGGTGGAGGGGTCCACGGTCCAGACCAAGTACGGGATGGTCCGCACCGACCACATGCTCTTCATCGCGGCCGGAGCGTTCCACGTCTCCAAGCCCTCGGACCTGATTCCGGAGCTGCAGGGGCGCTTCCCCATCCGGGTGGAGCTGAAGAACCTCACCGAGGCCGATTTCGTCCGCATTCTTCGCGAGCCCAAGAACGCCCTGCTCACGCAGTACCGGGCGCTGGTGGCGGCCGACGGGGCCACGCTGGAGTTCACCGACGACGGGGTGGAGGCCATTGCCCGCATCGCCGCCACCGTCAACGACCGGATGGAGAACATCGGCGCGCGCCGACTGCACACCGTCCTCACCACCCTCCTGGAGGAGTACCTCTTCGACCTCCCGGACAGCGGCCAGAAGACGATCCGCATCGACGCCGACAC
>DATAAL010000239.1:0-3532 GCA_036260145.1 Longimicrobiaceae bacterium
CGCCGCCACCGCCCCCCCGTCGGGAGTCAGCATCAGCTCCAGGTAGCTCACCCGCCCCCCCGCCGCGCGCGACGCCGCCTCCGCCAGCATCTCCCCCGTGCGGCCCTCCGTGGCCGGGCCGAACCTGCCGAAGGTGTCGAAGAACTGGTCGTGGCCGTTGCGCCGGGCGGGGTGCCAGTTGCGCATCGACCAGGCGTCCACCAGCTGCCCGTACAGCCCGCTGCTCTGCAGCGCCCGGGCCGCCGGGACCCGCCCCGCCGCCGAGTCGCACGGCGCGGGCGTCAGTCCCAGCGTCTGCGTGCTCACGCACAGCCCCGCCTCCGCCGCCCAGCCGATGTACGACTCCGCGTACACCGCCCCGGAGAGGTGGCTGTGCAGGTCGCCGCCCTTGGGCATGCGGCGCAGGAAGACCAGCACCCGCGACGGGTCCTCCCGGATGGAGTCGAAGTAGCGGGCCGTCCGCTCCTCCGCGGCGAGGCCCTCCTGCGCCCCCGCGCCCGCGGGAGCGAGGAGCGCCGCCGCGGCGAGCAGCGAGGCGGATACGAAGCGTCTCATGACTCGGGTGCTGTGGGAGTGGGAACGGGGGCGGAGCCCGGCGAGGGGAGCACAACGTAGGATGCCGCGCTCCCCGGGGTCAAGCCGCCGGGGGGGAGGTGTGCCGATCGGACAGTAGTTCATGCCTGAACGACAGCGGGACCCCCGCGTACTACAGCCGTTTCGGCAGGTCCGGGATGCAGGTTAAGTCCCGGTCAAAACGTCACTTATGCGCGTATCCACAAGGCACCTTTCGGGTTACGGTGGTGTACCACTGCCTGGCAAAGGAAATGCGAAGGGGCCAACCAGCCGCCGCGCGACCGCGCGGACCCCTGGCGGACCCCTCCAATGGGATGGTGTTCGATGAGTGAGCGCAAGAATCTTCCCGTGCTCCCCTTGCGGGAGACGGTGATCTTCCCCGGAGTAGCCGTGCCGATCTCGGCCGGGCGTCCGGGGACTCTGCAGGCGATCGAGGAGGCACTCGCCGGGGACCGGCGGATGTTCGCGGTCGCGCAGCGCGAGAACCGTGACGATGTGGAGACCGACAACCTGTACTCGGTGGGCGCCGTGGTGCAGATCGCGCAGGTGCAGCGCGGCGTGGGGGGAGTGCAGCTCCTGATCCACGGCGAGCAGCGCGCCCTGGCGCTCCAGTACGTGCCGATGGCCAACCACGGCCTCACCGCCAACGTGCGGCTGATGGAGGACCTGCCCCCGGTGAACTCCGAGGACCCGGCGTACATCGCGCTGTACCGGGAGCTGCGCGCCCGCGGCGCGGAGCTGGCGCGCCGGCGCGGGATCCCCGCGGAGATGCTGGAGCAGTTCATGAGCGGCATCACCGACCCGGGTGCCTTCGCCGACCTGGTGGCCTTCTACACCGAGATCGACACCGAGGTGAAGCAGAAGCTGCTGGAGACGCTCTCCATCGAGGAGCGCCTCCGCTCCCT
Source organism: Longimicrobiaceae bacterium (assembly GCA_036260145.1). Taxonomy (GTDB): domain Bacteria; phylum Gemmatimonadota; class Gemmatimonadetes; order Longimicrobiales; family Longimicrobiaceae; genus JAFAYN01. The sequence goes on from DATAAL010000239.1 coordinate 1,479, forward strand.
CCTGCTGATCGAGCAGCGGCAGCTCGCCATGATCGAGGCGCAGGAGGAGATCCAGCAGCAGGTGCAGGAGGAGCTGGGCGAGCGGCAGCGGGAGATGCTCCTGCGCGAGCAGATGAAGGCCATCCAGCGCGAGCTGGGCGACGAGGACGAGGGCGCCGAGGTCGAGGAGCTGCGCGAGCGGCTGGCGGCCCTCGACCTCCCCGAGGCCGCGCGCGAAGAGGCCGACCGCGAGCTGAGCCGCCTGGAGCGGACGCCGCAGCAGAGCGCCGAGTACCAGGTGATCCGCACCTACCTGGAGTGGATGGCCGACCTCCCCTGGAACGTCCGCACCCAGGACAAGCTGGACCTCGTGGCCGGCGAGGAGATCCTCAACGAGGACCACTACGGGCTGGAGGACGTCAAGGACCGCGTCCTGGAGTTCCTGGCCGTGCGGCAGCTCGCAGCGCGCCGCGCCGAGGAGGAGGTGAAGGAGGAGGCCGCCGCCGAGGCCGAGGCCCTGGAGGGGACCGAGGCCGAGACCCCGCCGGAGGAGCTGGAGAAGGAGCTGACCGAGGCCAAGGCCCGCGCCACGGCCAAGGGGCCCATCCTCCTCTTCGCCGGGCCTCCGGGGGTGGGGAAGACCTCCATCGCCAAGAGCATCGCGCGGGCGCTGGGGCGCAAGTACGTCCGCATCGCCCTGGGCGGCGTGCGCGACGAGGCCGACATCCGGGGGCACCGGCGCACCTACGTGGGGGCCATGCCGGGGCGCATCGTGCAGGCGCTCAAGCAGGCCAAGTCCCGCAACCCGGTGATCCTGCTGGACGAGGTGGACAAGCTGGGGGTGTCGCTCCAGGGCGACCCGTCGTCGGCGCTCCTGGAGGTGCTGGACCCGGCGCAGAACCACGAGTTCACCGACCACTACCTGGGCGTGCCCTTCGACCTGTCGGAGGTGCTCTTCATCGCCACGGCGAACTACATCCAGAACATCCCGGCGCCGCTGTACGACCGGATGGAGGCGGTGGAGTTCCGCGGGTACACCGAGCAGGAGAAGAAGGCCATCGCCGAGCGCTACCTCCTCCCCCGGCAGCGGGAGGAGGCGGGGCTGCGCGAGGACGAGCTGGAGGTGCGCGACGAGGCGCTCCTCGCGGTGATCTCCGAGTACACCCGCGAGGCGGGGGTGCGCCAGCTCGAGCGGGAGATCGGCAAGCTGGCCCGCAAGGCGGCGCGCCGGATCGCCTCCGGGGCGGTGATGCGCGTGGAGATCGACGGGCCCGAGGTCCGCGACTTCCTGGGGCGCAGCAGGGTGCACCCGGAGCGCGCGGGGCGCGAGGACGTGGTGGGGGTGGCCACGGGGATGTACTATACCCCGGTGGGCGGGGACATCATGTTCATCGAGGTGTCCGCCCAGCAGCGGGCAGCGGCGGTGGGGAACGCCGACGCGGAGCACGCCCCTCCGGGCTTCGGCAACCTGGTCCTCACCGGGCAGCTCGGGGAGGTGATGAAGGAGTCGGCGCGCGCGGCGCTGACCTACGCCCGCTCGCACGCCACGCGCTACGGGATCGACCCGCGCAGGGCGTGGGGGTCGGAGATCCACATCCACGTCCCGGCGGGGGCCATCCCCAAGGACGGTCCCTCCGCGGGGGTGGCGATGACGGTGGCGCTGGTCTCGGTGCTGTCCGGCACGCCGGTCCGCTCGGACGTGGCGATGACGGGCGAGGTCACCCTGACCGGCCGGGTCCTCCCCATCGGCGGGGTGAAGGAGAAGCTGCTGGGGGCGCACCGCGCCGGGATCCGCACCGTGCTCCTGCCGAAGGACAACGAGCCGGACCTGGACGACCTGCCGAAGGACGTGCTGGAGCAGTTCGAGGTGCACCTGGTGGAGACCATCGACGAGGCGCTGGCGGTGGCGCTCCGCGGGGCCAGCATGAGCGAGGGGAAGCTGCGCTTCCCCTCGCTCCCCCTCCCGCCGGGCGGGGGTGCCCGCGGGATGGAGGGCGAGGCCAGGCTGCACCGCGGCTGCTGAGTCGGGGGACCCCCCGGAATGGAACGGCCCCGGAGAGAATCACTCTCCGGGG
>DATAAL010000240.1:0-19540 GCA_036260145.1 Longimicrobiaceae bacterium
CTCACGAAGACGCGGAGCTTCCGGGGCATCGGTGGTCGGGGACCGGGGGACGTCCGGACGGTCCCGTGCAGGTGCCGGGCCATCCCGCCGCAGATGCGGGGAAGGTCCTACCCAGGACGAAGCCCGCCGGCACGGGTGCGCCGGCGGGCTTCGTGTCGCTCGGTGCGGCCGCTCAGTACGGGTGCTTCCGGGCGTAGGAGTACGCCGTCCAGGCCGAGATGACGTGGCAGACCCAGCCGAGGAGCCCACCCGTCCCGATCCAGAGCCCGGGGGTGAGGATCAGCCAGAACAGGGCCCGCCACAGGGTACCGTTGTAGATCTGACCGACGCCGGGGATCAAAAAGCTCAACACGGCCGCCGTGCCGGGGTTCCTCATCTGCTTTGCCTCCTGCGCTTCGCGGGTGGGTTCGGGGCCGGGAGGGCGGCCGCACGGTGAGCCGGCCGCCTCCGCCTTCCCGCACTACGCGGCCGGGGGCGAAAACGTTTCAGCGTCTCCGCTCCCGCCTCTCACCGCTCCTCCACCCGCACCCGCTCCGTCGCCGTCCGTCCGAAGGTCTCGGGGTGGTACATCTCCTCGGCGCGGGCGGGTGGGACCACGAACGTCCCCGGCGTGGTGGCCCGCGCCAGGTAGGTGTAGGTGTACGTCCCCGCGGGGAGGAGGGAGGTGAACGCCTCCGCCCGGTCGTCGCGCAGGTTCTGGTGCTCCCACCACCGCCAGAGCCACCCCCACCCGGGACCGCGGAGCCGGCCCCGAGGCTCCGGCTCGTCCGCGCCGCCCTGCGTCCCCGCCAGCTCGGGATTCAGCGGCTCGAAGCCGGCGGGGAGCGGATCGGCCAGCGCCACGTGGTGACGGCGGGCCGGGGCGGTCATCGTCACCCGCACGCGCACCCGGGCCCCGGCGCGCACCCGCCAGCTCCCGTCGGGGTCGTGCCGCACGTCGGCGGAGTCGTCCACCGCCTCGTACGCCCGCGCCACCGCGAAGCCCTGCTGCGCCGCCCGCAGCTCCAGCGAGGCGGGGGCGTAGCGCATCCCGGCGCGGTAGTACATCCGCCCCGGCCCCTCCTTGTCCAGCACCAGCCGGGTGGCGGAGTCGCCCGCGGCCAGCACCCGCATGGGGACGGACACGTGGTGGCGCTCCGTGGTCCGGCCCTGGAAGGAGTGGCCGCCCACGTACCGCTCCCCGAGCCAGGCGCGCGCCACGAACTCCGGCGTCTGCCGCTCGTAGACGTTGAAGTAGCGGTCCAGGGCCAGGAGCACCCAGGCGTTCTCCTGCGTGCTCTCCCACCGCCCGCGCCTGCGGTGCCCCAGGAGACCCCGGACCGTTTTGGGGATCAGGTCGCTCCGCGGGGCGGCGGCGATCAGCGCCTCCAGGAGCACCGCGTCGGTGCGCCGGCTGGAGTGGAGGATCAGGTACTCGCCCTCGCCGTAGGAGGTGGCGAAGGTGGCGGTCGCCGCGGTCTCGGTGGCGCGGTTGGTCACCTGGCGCACCAGTGAGTCCACCGCGGCCCGGCTCCCCCCGCCGGTGGCGAGGGTGGTGAGGAGCCACCCCCGGGCCTCCAGCGTCAGCGAGTCGGAGGCGGTCCGCCGCAGCAGGGCCGCTGCCTCCCCGGCGGCCCCCGGATCCCGCATCCGCCCGCGGACGTACACCGCGTACGAGGCCACCGCGTTGCGCACCCGCGCCGGGTACGTGCCCGGGGTCCTCTCCTCCACGTTCGCCAGGTAGGCACGGGCGCGCTGCATCACCCCCTCGGGGACGGCGAACCCCTTCTCCCGGGCCCGCTGCAGCGCGTGGGCGACGTGCACGCTGACGAAGGGCCAGGAGGGATCCCCCCGCTTCCAGAACGGCCACCCCCCGTCCTCGTTCTGCAGCTCCGCCAGGAGGGCGATGTCCCGCTCCATGGCGGCACGGAGCGCCTCCGGCGGAGGCATCCCCTCCGCCCGGAAGGCGGTGAGCACGTCGCGCAGCGCCGCCACCGACACCACCCGCGAGGCGATCTGCTCCGAGCACTCGAAGGGGTAGCGGACCAGGTACAGGAGCGCGTCGGTCAGCTCCTGCAGGGCGGTCGAGGAGGTGGTCACCTCCAGCCCCCCGAAGCCGGGGAGGACCGCGCCGGGAACCCGCAGGGGGAGGACCACGGTCCCGCTGTCCACCGCCCCGTAGGTGGCGAACGCTTCGGCCGTGGCCGGGGTCCACACGGGGAGCGCCTGCTCCGCCGCGTCGGTGTACGCCCCGCCCTCCACCGCTACCTGGAAGCGCGCCGTCCCCGCGCGCGTCGCCAGGGCGGGGAAGCGCACCTCCACCCGGTCGTCGGCGGGGACCGTCACCTGCCACCCCGCCTCCGCCAGCTCGATCCCCGTCCCGCGGATGGCGACGTTCACCTCCAGCGGTCGCCCGCTCCGGTTCTGCACCATCACCGGGAGCTCGAAGCGGTCCCCGAAGTTCAGGAAGCGCGGCGGGGAGGGGCGCACCATCAGCGCCCTCCGGGCCGTGATCCCCGACTCCCCCAGCCCGTAGAAGCGGTCGCCAGAGACCGCCACCGCCACCACCCGGTAGCGGGTCAGGTTGGAGGGGAGGTCGATCTCCACCCGCGCGCGTCCCGCGGCGTCGGTGCGCACCGCCGGGGCGAAGTGCGCCAGGGCGTCGAAGTTGGTGCGCAGGGCGATCTGTGGTTGCCCGGCTTCAGGCGGGCCGCCATCGCGGGCGCGGCGCACCGGCGCCTCCGGCGAGGGGGGAGGGGGGGGCGCCATGGCCGGGTGCGCCTGCTGGAGCCTTTCCGCGGCCCCTCCGGCGGTGGCTTCCACGGCGAAGTCGGTAGCGGCGCCGGTGACCACGATCTGCTCCAGCGCCACCGTCTCCCCCGGCGCCCCGGCGACCGGAACCAGGGCGAAGTGGAGTGCGGGGTGTGCCTCCGCCCGGACGCGCACCTCCTGCTCCACACGGGCGTACCCCGCGCGCTCGGCAGTGACGGTGTACCTCCCCGGGGCGACCTCCTGGATCCGGAAGCGCCCGTGCGCGTCGGTGACCGCCCGGAGCGCCGTCCCCCGCAGCGCCACCGTGGCGCCGCCCAGCGGCATCGCCGTGCGGGCGTCGGTTACCCGCCCCACCAGGGTACCGGGCGCGGGGCGGAACTCCTGCGGAGCCAGCAGCACGTGGGGGCGCGTCTTGTTGGCCCGCACGTTCATCGGGCGCTGCGGGTAGAAGGTGGCGACGGGGTTCGGATGGCGGTACCCGGTGAGGGCGAGGACGGCCTCGTCCACCACCGCCAGCATCACCTCCGATCCGGCCACCGGGCGCCCGGCCGCGTCCCGCACCGTCACCTCCACCGTGGTGCGCGCGTCCGGCTCCATCAGGGTGTCGCGCGGCGTGGCGGACACCTGCAGGGTGCGGGAGAGCGGCGGGACCGGGAGGTCCACGCTCCCCGTGGCGAAGTCGGTCCCGCGGGTGCCGGTCGAGTCGCCCCCGGCGGTCCCGGGCCGTCCCACCAGGTCCACCCGCACCCCGAGGTTGGGGGTGTCGCGCTCCCCGATGGGGACGCGCACCACGTGCGTGGGGCCGCCCGCGTCGAACGACTCGGTACGGGTGATCCCGGAGCGGACCACGCTCAGCACCCCCCGCGCGGGGAAGAAGGGGAGGCGGAGGAGGATCTCCGCGGTCTCGCCCGGGCGGTACTCCCTGCGGTCGGGGATCAGCTGCACCTCCCTCTCCTCCCCCATGAGCGGGGGCTCGGGGCGCTCCACGACCCCTCCCGACACCCAGAGGGCGGTTTCCGTCCACGACGGCCGCCCGGCCTCGTCCCGCACCACGGCGGCGATGCGGAACCGTCCCCCCCGCTCCGCGCGGAAGGTGCAGCGAAGCGGGGCGGCGGCGGAGACCAGCCGGCAGCTCCGGGCGGTGGTGTCCGCCCTCCACTCCCCCCCCGCCCACTCGCCCACCGACTCTCCGGCGCGCACCTCCACCTCCCGCCCGGCGACCGGCTTCCCGGCCAGGTCCAGCACCACCACCTCCACCTCGAAGGACTTCCCGGCCTCCACCCAGAAGCGGCCGGTGCGGAGCCCCACGTACACCTCGGCCGGGTGGACGAGGAGCTGCGCGCTCGCCGTCCACGTCTGCCGGTTCACGTCCAGCACGGTGGCCTCGGCCTGCACGCTGCTGGGGAGGGGGGGGTCCGCGCGCTCGAAGTCGATCCGCAGCGCGTGGTTCCCGGAGGCGTCCGTGCGCCCCTCGAACGTCCGCGTCACCGGTGTCCGGTACGGCCTCCCCCACGGGGCGAAGCCGTCCGCCTCCCCGAAGCTCCACGCGTCCCAGCCGGGGGGGACGAAGCGGGTGGGGGTGGCGCGCACGCTCCACTTCACCTCCGCGCCGGGGAGCCCGCCGCCGCTGTAGTAGGCGGCGTTCGCCGTCACCTCGGCGCTCCCGCCCACCCGGTGCGGGCCGGGATCGGCGGTGACCCCCACCACGAACTCCGGCCTGCGGAACTCCTGGATCACGAAGCCGTGGTCCCACTCCCGCCCCTCCGGCTCCGCCGCGCCCTCCAGCTCCAGGTGGATCCGGGCAGGACCCAGGTGCGTCCCGGCGGGGACGGTGAAGGCGCCGTCGAAGCCCCCGAGCGGGGACAGCCGCGCGGAGCCCCGGCCGACCTCGTTCCCCTCGGAGTCGTGGACGGTGAAGCGCACCGGGCCCGCCGCGCTCCCCGGGAGCACCGGGCCCCCCTCGTCGCCCGGCTCCAAGCGGCGCACCCACCCCTTGAAGCGGACCTCCTCCCCGGGGCGGTACAGGTTGCGGTCGGTGACCACGTACCACGCCAGGCTGCTCCGACCCAGGTGCCGCTGCCACCCGCCCCACCCGCCGCGTCCGGCGCGCTCCGGGAGGAGGGCGGCGTCGCGGCCCAGCCGGGCCACCAGGAGCCTCCCCTCGTCGGGGGAGCCGGTGGCGGGGAGGGGGAGGGAGGCGAGCCCGTCGGCGTCGGTCACCTCCGATTCCGGCGCGTCCAGGAGCGCCAGGGAGACGCCGCGCAGGGGGGCGCCGTCGGCCAGGGAGGTAGCCCACCCCAGGAGCCGCGTGTTGTCCGCCAGCGCCGCCAGCCCGATCCGGGTGGACTGCACCCAGAGGTACACGGCGTTGCGTCGGGTCTCCCCGGTGGGGTGCTCCGGCTCCACGGCGACGATGGCGTGCCCCAGCCCCCCCTCCAGCGCGGGGGACACGTCGACCAGCGATTCGTACACCCGTCCGGGCTCCGCGCCGGGGGTCACCAGCCGCGACACCACCTCCTGGCCGGGGAGCGCGGGGCGCTCCTCGTCGCGCCGCCGCCGGGAGAGCGAGGCCACGAACCGGGGCCAGTCCTCCGGTCGGACGCGGAGGACGCGCACCCGGAGCCGCGCAACGTCGTGGCTGTACACCGGGACGCGGCGCGGCCCCACGGGGTCCAGCACCACGAACCCCTCGCCGATGCTCCACAACCGCCCCAGAGGGACCGTCACGGTGAAGGTGAGCGGGGGGGTGCTCCCCAGCCGCTGGCCGAAGCGGTCCCGGAGGGAGGGGTGGAGGTGGACGCGGTAGGTGGTGGAGGGGCGGGCCTGCCCCTGGATCACCAGGGTGTTCCCCCTCACGTGGAGCTGCATCCCCGGGAGGGAGGGCTCCACGCGCACCAGGGTGTCGCTCCACGCCTCCGGGTCCAGCGGGTTGCTGAACTCGATCCGCCACCCCTCCCCCGGACGGCAGGTCTGGCTGTAGCCGCAGGCGTGCTGCGTGACCCGGAGCGGCCCGTAGGTGCGGAAGGTCCACTCCTGCGCCACCTCGGTGCGCAGCAGCCCCTCGGCGGAAGGGGCGCCGGGAACCAGGGTGACGCGGACCTCGGCGTCGGCGGGGAGGGGGGTGGTGGTCCGGAACGCCGTCCAGCGTCCCCCCTCCTCCCCCCGCACCACGTCCCGCACCCGCTCGTCGGCCTCGACCTCCTGCGCGGTAGCGACCCGCACCGGGTACATCCTCCCCTGCGCCTCCACGCGCACGAAGGGAAGGAGCGCCTCGGCGCTCACCTCCTGGTCCCAGGTCAGCAGGAGGAGGGGATGGCGCGCGGCGGGCTCCCCCTGCGGGTGGGCGCCGAGCGCGCGCGGGGCGGGGGTGGAGAAGCTCCAGCTCACCGCCCGCGCCAGGGCGCCCGCGGTGGCGGAGCGGGTCCCGGCGGGGACCTCCACGGTGTAGCGGGTGGCCATCGGGAGCCGCCCCTCCGGCTCGAACACCAGCGTCTGCACATCGATCCAGCGCCAGCGGCCCGGGACCCGGGGGGTGATGCGCGCGGGGACGGCCTGCGCCGCCACCTCGCCGACGGAGGAAAGCGGAACCATCGGCTGCGAGAAGACCACCGTCACCCCGGCACCCCGCTCTACCGCGCCCTCCGGGCTGCGGCGCACCACCTCCAGCACACGCGCTGCCGGCAGCGCGGGGGGCGCGGCCGTGTCCGGCGGGGGGAAGGGGGCGCGCACCTCGGTCCCCGTGCGCGGGGGAGGTGGGGACTGCGGGGGGAAGATGAACGAGTCGGCGGGGGACAGCTCCGCGCGCAGCGGCGGGAGGCGCCGCAGGAGCCGCTCTGCCTCCTGCGCGGAGAGCCGTGTCCCCCCGGCCGGGCGGCCCGGTGCGGGCGCCGAGCCGGTGCGGCGCCCCTCGCTCAGCCGGAAGCGCAGCCCGGCGGTGTCCACGGGAGGCTGCGCCTCCGCAGGCGGCACGTAACGCGGCCGGATCGGCGGGATCTGCACGGTACGCGGCGTCTGCTGGGCCGCGGCGTCGAGCGCGGAGCCCACGCCCAGCGCGAGCAGCATCAGCCCACGGACGAGGGAGAGCAGGCGGGTCGGTGATGGCATCGAACAAGACAGAAGGGTTCTCCGCGCGGCAGGTCGCGCAGCAGGTGCGGGAAGGAATACTCGCCGTGGGGCTACAAATGTTCCGGAGAGCCCTTCCCGGTCCGTCGCCATCTTCAGACTACGGGGGCGGGGATGCCTCCGAAAGAGCCTGCGTCCCGGATGCGCGGATGTGACGGAGGGGCAGGTGCAACGTCATTTCGGGAGAGGCTCTCCCCCACACGTCCCGCTCACCTCCACGAGGGTGCGTATGCCACGCAGCCTGATTCCCGCATTCGTTCGCCGCCGGTTCCGCCTGCTGACGCTCTGTCTGGGTGTGGCCGCGCTCCTCCCGGGGTGCGACGCGCTCCTCCCCACGGGCGAGGAGCTGCTCACCCTGTATGTGGCCCCGTACCGCCGGGAGTGCGTGACGATTGTCGTTCACCAGTGCCTGCTCGTCCGGGAGGAGCCGGACGAGCCGTGGCAGCTCTTCTACGACGGCATCGAGGGGTTCACCCACCAGCCCGGGTTCGCCTACAAGCTGCTGGTGCTGCGGCAGAGGGTGGAGAACCCCCCGGCGGACGGGTCGTCCCTCCGGTGGCGCCTGGTACGGGTGCTGGAGAAGGTCCCCTCTGCGGAGTCCCCGGCGTAGTGAAAGGCGTCCTCCCGGCCGGCACGGTTCTTACGCGGGTCCGCGGACCATCCGGCCGGAGAGCCCGGTCCGGTGCATCCACGCGGTCCCGGGGAGGGGTGACGCAGGAGCTGGAGAGCCTGAGACCGGTGCAGGGTGCCGACCGCACCGTGCGGCGGCGGCTGACGGTACGGGGAGGGCTGGTGCTGGCGCTCCTCCCCACGGCGACGGTGCTCACGGTGGGGATGACGGCGGTGCTGGTGGTGATGGAGCGCGCCGCGGTGTGGATCCTGGCCCGGTACACGCCGCGCAGCCGCCCTTCGTGACGTTGCCATTGCGACCCAGGCAGGGGCCCCTCACTTTGTCCCTCGTCCTCCCCCTCTACCGGCCTGTCCCACCCTTCGGCCCCCGGGCACGCATGGAAGAGCAGCTCCTCGACACCTGGCGCATCCACGACCGCATCAACCTCTACCTCCTCGACGCCATCCCGCCGGAAGCGCTCGGCGCCGTCTCCGCCTCGAAGGGGCGCACCGTGGGCGAGCAGTTCGCGCACCTGCACAACGTCCGGCTGATGTGGCTCAGGCAGGCCGCTCCAGAGCTGCTGGAAGGTGTGGACAAGGTGGAGAAGGACACCGCCGGGGATCGGGACCTCCTGCGCCGGTCGCTGGAAGCCTCCTCCTCCGCGATCGAGGCGCTGCTTCGCCAGAGCGTGGAGAGCGGCGGGAGGGTCAAGGGGTTCAAGCCGCACGCCGTCGCCTTCCTGGGGTACCTGATCTCCCACGAGTCCCACCACCGGGGGCAGATCGCCCTGACGCTCAAGCAGGCCGGGCACCCTCTCGACAGGAAGGTCGCCTACGGGATCTGGGAGTGGGGGGTGCGCTGACCGGGTGGGGAGCTCCGGGGGTCTCACGGGCGTCCCACCGGCCGTATTGCCATAAACCCAAATAACACATATATTTACTGTCTGGTTGTCTCCAGCCGTCCACGCCGCCGCTCCCGGTGGCGTGTATCCCGTGCCCCTACCCCGACTTCACATGCATCGACCCATGCTGCGCGCTCTGCGTTCCGCGGGGCTGTTCCTGGCGCTACTCGCCTGTTCGGATGGAGATCTGACGGGTCCGGCGCCTGCCGATCCCCTGCTTTCTACGTCGGCCACACAGCGTACCGATGTGGTGATCAGCCAGGTCTACGGCGGCGGCGGCAACTCCGGGGCGACCCTCAGGAACGACTTCATCGAGCTCTTCAACCCGGGTACCCAGCCGGTGAGCCTCGCGGGGTGGAGCGTCCAGTACGCCTCCGCGAGTGGCTCCACGTGGCAGGTGACCCCGCTGTCGGGCACGATCCAGCCGGGGGGGTACTACCTCGTGCAGGAGGCGGCGGGTACGGGAGGGACCACGAGCCTGCCGACCCCGGACGCGACGGGCAACATCCCGATGAGCGCCACCGCGGGGAAGGTGTGGCTGGTGAAGCAGACCACCGCGCTCAGCGGGACCTGCCCGGCGGGATCGACGGTCGTCGACCAGGTCAGCTTCGGCGGCACCGCGAGCCTCTGCGGCAGCTTCGGGACCACGGCCAACCTGAGCAACACCACGGCCGCCATCCGCAACAACAACGGGTGCAAGTACACCGGTAGCATCCCGGCCGACTTCAGCGTGGCGGCGCCCGCCCCGCGCAACAGCGGCAGCCCCGTGTTCATCTGCCCCGTCGACGATACACAGCCCGCCACCGTGACGGTCGTCCCGGTCAGCGAGACGGTCACCGTCGGATCGACGCAGGCGTTCATGGCCAAGGCGTTCAACGCGTTCGGCCAGGAGATCTCCGGCGTCGCCTTCACCTGGACCAGCAGCAACACCGCGGTGGCCACGGTGAGCGGTACCGGCGTCGCCACCGCCGTCGCGGCCGGCACGGCCAACATCACCGCCACCGCACCCAACGGGGTGAGCGGCTCCGCGGCGCTGACGGTCCAGAGCGCCGGTGGGGGCTCGGCCACCAACGTGCGCGTCACGGAGTTCCACTACGACAACGACGGCGCCGACACCGGCGAGGCGATCGAGCTGGAGGGCGACGCCAGCGGATCGCTCGCCGGATGGAAGCTGGTGCTCTACAGCGGATCGACCGGCTCCTCCACGCAGGGGCAGTCGTACGCGACGATCAACCTCTCCGGGGTATTCGGGACGGCCTGCGGCGGCACCCGCGGCGTGCTCGTCTTCGACGCTCCGGGGCTGCAGAACGGCGACAAGGATGGCTTCGCACTGGTGAACGCCGCCGGCCAGGTGGTCGAGTTCCTGTCGTACGAGGGGAGCTTCACCGCCGTCAGCGGTCCGGCCGCGGGGATGACGTCGACGGACGTCAGCGTCGACGAGGACCCGGCGCCGGTCGTCGGCCGCTCGCTGCAGCGCGCCGGGAACGGCGTCTGGTTCGGGCCCAGCGCGCACACCTTCGGCGCCTGCAACCCGGCCGAGCCGCCGCGCCCGCAGACGGGGATCTCCTTCAGCGGCCGCACGGCGTCCGACCCCGCGCTGCCGGTGGGCTTCCAGGACCAGCTCTTCGCGACGCTCCGCGACGCGAACACCAACGCCGTGATCCCCACGATCTTCGCGTGGAGCTCGGAGACGCCCTCCATCGCCAGCGTCGACCAGGACGGCGTGGTCACCGCCCTCGCCGCGGGCACCGCGGTCCTCCGCGCCACCGCGACCGACGGGACCACCAGCACCTACTCCCTGCCGACGCGGGTCGCCACGGCCAGCGGGAGCGCGCAGTACGGCCACAACACCGAGTTCGGCGAGCCGAAGGACGGTGACGCCAGCGACGACCACATCCTGCGCTACACGCAGTTCACCTCGTCGTTCAACCGGAACCGCGGCACGCCCAACTGGGTCAGCTACAACATCGACGCCACGCACTTCGGCGGCGAGGACCGCTGCGACTGCTTCACGTACGATGCCGACCTGCCGGCGGACTTCACCCGCTACACCACCGCGGCGTACACCGGCGCGGGCACCTTCCACGGCTACGGGATCGACCGCGGCCACCTGGCCCGCTCGTTCGACCGGACGGCGGGGAGCCTGGACAACGCGCACACCTTCTACTTCTCGAACATCATCCCCCAGGCGTCGGACAACAACCAGGGCCCGTGGGCGGCGATGGAGAGCTACCTCGGTGACCTGGCGCGCTTCCAGAACAGGGAGGTCTACGTCATCGCGGGCGTGGCGGGGAGCAAGGGGACCATCAAGAACGAGGGCCGGATCACGATCCCGGCGCAGGTCTGGAAGGTCGCCCTCGTCATGCCGCGCGACCGCGGCCTGGACGATGTGGACAGCTACGACGATGTGCAGGTGATCGCGGTGGTCATGCCCAACGACGCCGGCATCCGGAACGTCGACTGGCGGACGTACCAGACCACGACGGATGCGGTCGAGGCGCTCAGCGGGTACGACGTGCTGGACCTGCTCCCCAACACGGTGGAGCGGATCGTGGAGAGCAACGACCGCCCCCCGGTGGCCACGACGGACGGTCCGTACACCGGGATCGAGGGCTCGCCGGTGCAGTTCTCCGCCGCCGCCTCCAGCGATCCGGACGGCGACGCGCTGACCTACGCGTGGGACTTCGGCGACGGGGCCACCGGGACGGGCGCCACCCCGACGCACACCTACGCCGACAACGGGAACTACATCGTCAGGGTGACGGTGACCGACCCGTACGGCGCCGAGAGCACCGCCACCACCTCGGTGATGGTGGTCAACGTGGCCCCCACGGTCCCGGCCTTCGCGGGCGCCACCCTCCTCCCGGGGGAGACGTACACCGCCTCGGGCTCGTTCGCTGACCCGGGGAGCGACTCCTGGACCGCCACCGTGAACTACGGGGACGGCTCGGGGGCCCAGCCGCTCGCGCTGGCCGGCAAGGCGTTCTCGCTGAGCCACACCTACGCCGCCGCGGGGACGTACACCGTGACGGTGACGGTGGCGGACGACGACGGGGACAGCACGGCGCGCACCGCGACGGTAACCGTCCAGACCCCGCAGCAGGGGGTCCAGGGGATCGCCGCGATGGTGGGCGGGCTGGTGGATGGCGGTGCCCTGTCCAACGGTGAGGGGAGCGCGCTGCAGGCGAGCCTGCGGGCCGCCGTGCAGCAGCTCGACAGGCGCGACGGTCCTGCAGCGGTCAACCAGCTCCAGGCCTTCATCTACCAGGTGGAGGCGCTCGAGCGGTCCGGCCGGCTGAGCGCAGCGCAGGCGCAGCAACTGATCGCCGCGGCGAACCGGGTGATCCGCAGCATCGCCGGGTAAGCCGCCGACCGGTCGGTACGGTCGGGAAGGGGGTGCATCGCCGTCGCGGTGCACCCCCTCGTGTTTTCCGCTCGTCAGGATGGCGCAATCGGGGCGGGGTGCCTCTCCGTGCCAACCTTTCCGCGCCTCCGGGAGTCCAACCGGGTGAACAGAGCAGGAAACGCAGCTCCTCGAACCGGAAGGATCCCATGCCTCGCCTCGCCTTCGCCTCCTCCGCCCTGCTACTCGGCGTTGCTCTCTCCGCCTGCGTGGACCGGGGCGCTTCCCGTCCGCTGAGCAGTGCCGTCGCCCAGCCGGCCGTGACGCCGTGCGGCGACTCCGCCAACCCGTGCGTCATCGAGCCCATCGAGGTGCGGGCGCCACGTTCCGGGAGCGCGGGCGACGCGCTGGCGGGCGACCGCTCCTGAAAGCACGGCACCGCCCGGAAGATCCGGGCGGCGCCGCGCGGCCGGGGAGGCCGTCCGCGCCAGGGGTCCCGCACCTTCGCGGGCTCGGCGCTGCTCCCTCCCATCACGCCGGTCCCAGTTGGCCCCACCGGTTGTCGCCCCGGCAGTAGACGCTGCCGGTGCGGGTCAGGGCGCGGGTGTGTCCTTCTCCCACGGTGACGACGGCCCAGTTTCCCGTGGGGTCCGTCCTACTGATAGCGGATCACCATCCATGCCATGCCCGGCAGGGGGGCGCCTCCGCCGGAGGCGCCCAGCCGGTACGCCCCACCGAACCCCCCGTCCTCGACCAGGAAGTAGTTGGGGCTCCCGTACCGCCAGCGGATACTCCCGGCGTTCCCGGCCACCGCGGTGGGACCCGCGGGGTCCCCCCGTACCGCCCGGTCGCCGCTGCGCAGCACCACGGGCGGGATCCACCCCATCGCCGGTGCGTCCCCGGCGGTGCTCACCCGCCGGAAGGCGTGGTTCTGGAACTCCGGGTCGGCCGTGAGGTCGTCCACCGCCTGGCTGAGCGTCCACCGCAGGAGCGCGTCGGCAGGCTCCCATCCCGCGTCCAGGCTCCGCCGCATCCGCGCCACGAGTCCCTCCCGCTTCCCGCCGTGCGCATCGTACCCGTACCACCCGTCCAGCGCCCCCCGGCTGACGGTCGCCAGCGCCTCGTCCTCCGACTTCCCGCTCCGCACCAGGCGGGTCGCCAGGTCGAGCTGGAAGCTGGCCCCGCTCTCGTACCCCTGGGTGAAATCCCCGCGGGTGTTAGCGGCGAAGAGGGCGTAGGCGCCGTAGCGGGTGTCTCCCAGGCGTCCGGCCCACTCCCAGTTCCCCGTCAGGGCGATGCGGTGCACCCGGGCGGCGATCACCGAGGCGAGGAGCTCCGCGTTCCCCTCAGTCGACCAGGCGGTCGCCGCGCCGGAGCCGGTCGCCCCGGCCGGGCGGGTCTCCCGGGCGTACTCCTCCTGCCAGGCGTGCGCCAGCTCGTGCGCGAGCGTCTTCAGCAGCCCCGCGGCGGTGGTCTCGTACGCGGTGTTCAGGAGGGCGTACGACCGCTTCCGTCCGTCCACGGAGACGGTGACGCTGGTCCCCAGGTGCCCCCCGGGGGTGCGGCGCGCGAGCACCAGGAGCTGTCCCGATCCGGGGCTCGTCACCGGAAGCGAGGGAGAGAGGGCTGCCCGCAGGAGAGGGTACCCGCTCTCCACGGCCTGCGCGAAGGCCGTGTCCGCCCGGGCTAGCCAGCTCCCGGTCCCTCCCGCGGCCTCCTCCCCCTCCTCCACCGCCAGCACCAGGTGCCCCCCGTAGACCCGCACCACCCGCGCGGTCACCGTCCCGGACCCGTCGGGGTCCTGCAGCGGGAAGCGCTCCCCTTCCCGCCAGGGGAGGGTGCGCTGGACCAGCGCGGCGTGCGTGGATCCGCCTGCGGCCGTGCCGGCGCGGACCACGTCGGAGGAGGCTGTCCGTGGCGCCTGGAGGGTCGAAGCCGCGAGCGGGGCCGCGCTCCCCGCCTCCGCCACCGACACCTCGTAGTGCAGCGGCGTGGGCGCATACCCCTCGAACCCCGCCTCCGCCTCCCGGAGCTTGCGGGTGTCCAGGAACGCCAGGGCGTACCGCGCGCCCGGCAGCGGAGCGAAGCGGAGGCAGGCGATCTCCCCTGCGCCGAGGCGGACGGCCTGGCCGACGCGGAGGCGGAGATCTCCCCGGCGCGTCCTCGGCACCGTGAGCTCCGGGACCACGTCGGCGCCCTGCGCGCTCACCTCCTGCCGGAGGGCGCCGCTGGTGCACGCCCCGTCGGCGAGCGCGGGGACCAGCACCCGGAGCGTGGCGCTGTCCCCGCCCACCCGGCGCCCGGGGGTGCCCCCCACGGCAACGGCGCTCCCCTCGACGTCGCTCAGGCGGTACCCGCGGAGGAGGACGGTGTCCTCCCCGGCGACCCCGAAGGCCACGGAGGCGGAGAGCACCAGGGGGCGGGCCGGCCGGACGTGGACGGTCACCTGCTCCGGGGCACGCCCGGGAGCATCCACCCGCACGGTGGCCGTCCCGGGGGTACCGGCCCGGAGCCGCCCCGAGGCGAGCCTCGCGGGGTCGAGGACGGGGAGGTCGTGCAGGTAGCGGGTCTCTCCGGTGACGGTGAGCACCGCTCCGGCTCCGAGGGCGAGGCTCGCGGTGTCACCGGGGTGCGTGAGCGTCACCGTGACGGTCCCGGCCGGGGGGTGCGGGGAGGAGGCTTCCGGGGCGGTCGGACCCGTGCCGCAGGCGCCCGCCGTCAGGAGCGCCCACACGCCGAGCGGACGGAGGGAGGAGGGGAACGGGTCTGGGGTACGGACGGGCATGGCGCGGCTCCGGGAGGGTTCCTGGTTCGTGTACCGTGGAGCCTGCCAGGACCGGGCCACGACAGATCACGCCGTAAGTGTATGCAAATCCTGGTGTTACGATGCACTCGAACGTCCCGTGGGTGTCGAGATTACAGACACGGTCAGCGCCTCAGGACGGGTAATCGTCTGCTGTCAAACACCTTGCGAGAAGTGTAAAAAACCTGGACGGCGTCATCTATGCTCCACCTCCGTGCATCCACTCATCGAGGGCATTAAGATGATGGATCCATTCTCCGCCCACGGAACGCTGTGAAGGCTTTCCACCCCGTGTCCCGGTGTGGGAGCCCTCCCCCCCTGTCCTGCCGGTCGGTGCCCGTCCGGGAACAGCGCTGTTCCCGAACGGGAACAAGGATGAATTCCAGAGAGACGGGCCTCGGATGTTAACTCCTTAATAGACAAGGACTTGAGAAAAACGTAGTGGTGGTTTGTCCCCTGCAGGTATCTTTTCGCAGGTCGCTGGGATTCCCCCCCACAAACCGGTTTCCGACGCGCAGTACAGCGCCCGCCCGCTGTGCCTGCTCCTTCTGGTCTCCACCCTCGGACGGATGATGCTCGCTCGCGTACCCCGCTCCCTGCACGTATGGGCACCGCTGGTGTTGTCGCTGTGGGCCGGCAACGGCGCACACGGCGCTCCGGCGGCCCGCGGCATGGCGGAGTTTCGCGCCGACGCTTCCCGGCGGGCGGGGGAGAATACGCCGCTGGAAAGGGCTGTGATCCAGCCTGCGGGGACTCTCCGGCGCGCCCCGGGCGTGTCCGTCACCATGGCCAGCGCCCCGGACCTGACGCTCGACAGCAACCGGCCGTGCACCGGGCCGCAGGCCACCTACGTGGCGTTCCGGGTGACCAACACCTCCGGGACGAGGCAGACCGACCTGCGGGCCACCATCAGCGGCTTCTCGGGCGGGATCACCCTCGCCGGCGGACAGCCGGCGAGCCAGTACATCGGCTCCCTCGCGGCGGGGGCGTCCCGGAACGTCTACTGGTTCGTGACCTATCCCTGCGCCTTCGACATCTCCGCGACGCTGACAGTGTCGGTCACCGACGCCTCGGCGGGGGCCGTCACCGGATCGGGAACGGTCACCACCAAGAGTATGATCAGCGCCCAGGCGGGCGGCGTGCTGGTGAGCGGCACCCTCGGCCCGGGGGCGGTGGTGGGACAGACGATCCACCTGGACGTCACCTACGACTTCGGCGGGGCGGACGTAGGGACCACTTACGACCTGCAGCCGGTGGGGAACACCAGCTTCAACGCGGGATGCTTCCAGATGGTGGGCTCGCTGGTCACCACCTCGAACATCCTCGCGATCCCCAGCGGAACCGCCGACCAGCAGTACTTCACCGCCTCGGAGAGGCAGACCGGGAACGGCCAGCAGGCCACCATCCGCTACTACTTCAAGTACCTCTGCGCGGGCGTGACGTCCACGGCCCGGCCGTACTCCAACCAGCTCAGCGGTACGCAGCTCAAGTACTCCTCCAACTACGAGAGCTTCGTCGGGCCCACCCTGCCGGGCGCCACCATCGGGTTCACCGTGGCCAAGAGCGTCTCGCCCACCACGCTGAACGCGGCGGACACCGTCACCTATACGGTGACGGTCCAGAACGTCTCCGCCTTCACCGCCGAGCTGGACTCCATCGTCGACGTCCTCCCCGCCGGGGTCACCTACACGGGGATCGCCGCGGGGAGCGGGGTGACCGCCGCCAACTCCGGCTCCGTCCCGGCGTCTCCCGCCACGGGGACGATCCGCTGGCGCGGACCGTACACCGTCCCCGCGGGCGCGTCGCTCACCCTGCTCTACCGGGCAAGCGTCCCCCGGACGGCCGGGACGTACACCAACTCCGCCACCGCCTACTCGGGGCTGACGGCGGTGGGGACCGCCTCCGCCCCGGTGACGGTGCTGGCGGCGGACGTGGAGACCACCAAGAGCGGGCCCGCCAGCGCGGTGCTGGGGGATACCCTGCGCTTCGTGGTCACCACCACCAACCACGGTCCCGGGGCGGCGGTAACGGTGGTGCGCACGGACACGCTCCCGGCCTCGGTGCAGTTCGTCTCCGCCACCGGTGGGGCGACGCTCTCGGGACAGGTGGTCACCTGGCCGGCGATCTCCTCCCTCGCCTCGGGCGCCACCCGGACCGACACCGTGGTGGTGGTCGCCAGCACGCTGGGCTCGCAGGTCAACGTGGCGGCCTCCGCCTCGCTGACGGACGACCCCACCCCCGGGAACAACGACGGCTCCGCCGCGGGGGGGCGGGTCACCACCAGCGTGGTCGCTGTCTCGTACGGGGTGGACGTGACCCCCAAGGGGCTCGGGGGTGCCGCGCCCACCCGCCGCATCGCCGGGACCGCGTACTCGCAGCTCTTCACCATTGCCAACCAGTCCAACGTCACCGAGCTCTTCGACCTCCTGGCGCGGGGCTCCGGCGCGGCGGGGAGCTTCCTGGCGGTGGACTCCGTCACCGGTCCGGGGATCACCGTGCGGAGCCGCCCCGACAGCGTCCGCGTCTCCCTGACCGCCGGGGCGTCGGCGGGCTACACGGTGTGGTACACGGTTCCCTTCGGCGCCGTCGCGGACGACTCCCTCTTCCTGCGGGCGCGCTCCGTCGCGCAGGCGGCGGTGCAGTCCGGCGGGTGGGCGGAGACCCGCCGGGTGCGCCCCTCGGTGACGCTCGCCAAGACGGTGAACCCTTCGGCGAGCAGCCCCCCGGGGACGGACCTCACCTACACGCTCCAGTTCGGGAACGCGGGGGAGTACGACGCCCGGGGCGTGACGCTGGTCGATGCGCTCCCCCCGCAGGTGGCCTTCAAGCTGGGGAGCCTGCAACAGAGCCTCCCCTCCGGGGTCACCGTCACCGTGGCGTACTCCGCCGACGGGGGGGCGACCTGGAGCCACACGCCGGGCTCGGGGGGGTGCGGCGCCCCCGCCGGCTACGACGCCTGCGTCCAGCGGATCCGCTGGACGCTGCAGGGCGACCTCGCGCCGAACCTCGCGACCCCCGGGACGGTGGGGTTCGCGGCGCGGATCCGCTGACCAGAGCCAGTCGGTCCCCGTGGGGGCCTGATCCTGTCCAAACCTCCGGAGGCATCATGAAGCCCAGAACTCTCTTCGCAGTCCTCGCCCTGCACCTGCTCGGCGCCCTCCCGGCGGCCGCGCAGGGGGGAGGCGGCCCGTCGGCGCTGGTGGTCACCACCGACAACCGCACCGCGGCGGCGGAGGCCGCGCGCGGGGCGCCCCGGCGCGACGCCGGGGTGCGCCCGGGGGACGTGCTCCGCTACCGCCTGACCTTCACCAACGTGGCGGGGCGCCCGGTGCGCAGCGTAGCGCTGAGCAACCCGCTCCCCGAGCAGTTCCGGTTCGTCCCCGGCTCCACCCGGGCCAGCCGCGAGGACGCGCGGGCGGAGTACTCCGCGGACGGCGGCCGGAGCTTCTCGCTGCAGCCGATGGAGGAGGTGGTGGTGGACGGACGCCGGGTGCAGCGGCCGGTCGCGCCCGAGCGGTACACGCACGTCCGCTGGATCGTCGGCGGATGGGTGGCTCCCGGAGCCACCGTAACGGCAGAGTTCGAAGCCCGTCTCCCCGCGCCTGCGCGCGGAACGGGCGCGGCTGAGCCCGCGGCCGGTCGAGGCGGGCGCTAAATCCTTTCCCCTTTCCCAATCCATCCAGGACCCAGGACATGAGGCACACGATCAGAGGGATCGCGCTCGCCGGGTTGATGCTGGTGCCGCTCTCGGCGGTGTCGGCGCGGGCGCAGAGCCCCACCCCCGAAGGCACGGTGATCAAGAACAAGGCGACCGTGAGCTGGACGGACGCCAACAACAACACCTACGCCTCGGTAAGCGACAGCGTGATGGTGACCGTCGGGTTCGCCGCCGGTGTCGACGCGCAGGGGACGAGCCCCGTGACCCCGACGGCGGGCACCACCGGGAACGAGCAGACGTACACCATCGTCAACAACGGCAACGGCACCGACCAGTTCAGCGTGTCGACCACGGCCGGGAGCGGGATCACCGTCACCGGCTACAAGATCGGCTCCACCCCCTACGCTACCCTGGCCGCCCTGAACACCGCGCTCGCGTCGACCAACGTCGCCGCCGCCGGTAACGTCCAGGTGATCGTGGTCTACAGCGTCGCCGCCGGGGCGGGCGGGACCTCCACCTCGCTGGCGCTGACCGGCACCTCGGTGCGGACCAACACGGTGAGCGACACCTACACCACCGCCATCAACCCCACGATCCCGCTGGGGGTGACGGTGACGCCGGACGCCGGCACGGCGAGCCGCCTCCCGAGCAACGGGACGCAGTACACCGAGCAGTTCACGGTGACCAACACCGGCGGCGCGAGCGCCACCTTCAACCTGGCGGCCTCCACCAACAACGGCGCGGTGCTCAGCATCGTCTCGGTGAACGGCACGGCCGGGAGCAGCGGGTCGGTCACGGTCGCCGCGGGCGCCAGCCAGACGGTGGACGTGGTCTACACCATCGCCAACGGGGCCGCGGCGGGCGCCACCGCCAGCCTGCAGCTGGGTGCCACCCACAGCACGGACGGCTCGGTCACGGACGGCGGCAGCTTCACCATCACGGTGATCCGCGCCGCGGTCTCCATGACCGTGCAGGCGTACATGGACGACGGCACCACCCTGGTCTCGGGGAACGTGGTGCCGGGCCAGTACATCCGGTACAAGATCACCGTGACCAACAACGGTGCGTCGGCGGCGAGCAATGTGAGCGTCTCCGATCCGCTCCCGGCGGAGGTGACCTACCAGTCCACCTCGGAGGATGCGGCCGGGTGGACGATCAGCGAGGCGAGCGGCACCGTCACGGCCTCGCTGGCCTCGCTGGCCCCCGCCGGCAGTCGGTTCTTCTGGATCCGCGTGCGGATCAAGTAGGATCGATCGATTTTGCTGATCCGGAACTCAAGAGCGAGGCCGTGGGCGGCGTCGCCTCCCGGATTTCCGTTTACCCGATGGTCCGGCAGGCCCTGGTCGAGCGGC
>DATAAL010000241.1:0-4010 GCA_036260145.1 Longimicrobiaceae bacterium
GTCGAGCACGGGGACACTGGTCCGGGCGAAGCGGTCCTGGAGGGAGGTCTGGGTCAGCAGCACGGCGGGCGCGCTGTCCCGGAGCATGTAGTCCAGGCGCTCCTGCGGGTAGGCGGGATCGAGCGGCACGTAGGCGCCGCCGGCCTTGAGCACGCCGAGGACGCCGACGGTCATCTCCAGGCTGGGCTCCACGCAGATACCCACCGGGGTGTCCGGCCCCACGCAGAGATCTCTCAGGTGATGCGCCAGCTGGTTGGCCCGGGCGTTCAGCTCCGCGTAGGTGAGCGAGCGGCTCTCGCAGACCAGGGCGACCGCGTCCGGCGTCCGCTCCACCTGTGCCTCAAACATCTCGTGGACGCACCGGCCGCCGCCTGCAGCGGCCGGCTGCGATGGCGTCCACCACTCCTCGCCGTGGTCACCCACGATCTCCAGCAGCGCCGCCCGGTGTTCGCGGAGCTGGGCGATCGTCTCGGCGTCCAGCGCCGCCCGGTTGCCGGCGACCCGCAGCTCGCCGCCCTGGATACGCAACCGGATCCCGGCCGTGCCGAGCTTCTCCAGCAGGGAGGGAATGGTCACAGCGCGATCTCCACGTCGTCGTTCCAGTCCTCGAGCACCTGCCGCTGCTCTTCCGCGTCCATGAGCGGTAGCCGGCCGACGACCTGTCCGTCGTCCTTGACCATCTCCTCCAGCACCCGCCGCAGGTAGCCGAGGTGGCGCTCCACCGTGGCTCTCTCGAAGAGCGCCGTCGCATACTCCACCCCACCGACGATCCTCCCGTCCCGCTCCGCGAGATTGAGCGACAGGTCGAACTTCGCCGTCGCCTGGGATGCCGGGGCGAGGGAGCCCACCCTGAGCCCCGGTAGCTCCAGCTTACCGTCGGACGTGTTCTGAATGGAGAACATCACCTGGAAGAGCGGAGTGTGGGCCCGGCTGCGGACCGGCTGCACCACCTCCACCACCTGCTCGAAGGGGATGTCCTGGTTCTGCTGCGCAGAGAGCGCCCGTTCCCGCACCCGCCCCAGCAGCTCCCCCACGGTCGGCGCGCCCGAGAGCTCCACACGCAGCGCCAGGGTGTTGACGAAGAAGCCGATCAGCCCCTCGATCTCCCGCGTCCCCCGGTTGGCCGTGGGCGTGCCGATCACCACGTCCTCCTGGCCCGAGAGCCGCGAGAGCACCACGGCCCAGCCGGCCAGCAGCGTCATGAACAGCGTCGTCCCGTGCCGCTGCCCCAGCACCTTCAGCCCCGCCGTCAGCGCCTCGTCCAGCACCACGGAAACCGAGCCGCCGGCATGGTCCTGCCGCAGGGGGCGCGGATGGTCGGTGGGCAGCTCCAGCAGCTCGGGCGCGCCGGAGAGCGTCCGCTTCCAGTACTCCGCCTGCTGGCGCAGCACCTCTCCCTCCACCCAGCGCCGTTGCCACACGGCGTAGTCCCCGTACTGGACCGGCAGCGCCGGCAGCGGGTCCGCCTCCCCACGGCGGAAGGCGGCGTAGAGCACGCTCAGCTCGCGGGTGAATACGCCCATGCTCCAGCCGTCGGAGACGATGTGGTGCATCGCCACCTGCAGGACGTGCTCGTCCCCGGCCAGCCGGATCAGGTACCCCCGGATCAGTGGCCCCCGCTCCAGGTCGAACGGCTCTCCCGCGTCCTCCGCGAGAATGCGGCGCAGCTCCTCCTCCGCCTCCGGATGTCCGGCCAGGTCGTGCTCCGCCAGCGCAAAGCCCTGCTCCCCCTGGCCCCGGATCCGCTGCACCGGCTCGCCGCCCACCAGGGGGAAGGTCGTGCGCAGCGCCTCGTGGCGCGCGACAATCCGCTCCAGCGCCCGCCGCAGTGCCGCATGGTCCAGCTCCCCCCGGAGACGTAGCCGCCGCCGGACGTGGTAGGCATTCCCCACCCCGCCGAGCTGCTCCAGGAACCAGAGCCGCTGCTGCGCGAAGGACAGCGGCAGGGGCGCCGTGCGGTCCACCGGCTCGATCGGCGGCAGATCCGCCTGGGTCGCCGCCGCTATGCGTCGTGCAAACTCCGCCAGCACCGGCAGGCGGAAGACCTCGCCGAGGGGGACTTCTACGCCGAGCCTCTGCCGGACGCGCGAGACCACCTGGACCGCGCGCAGCGAGTGCCCGCCCAGGTCGAAGAAGTGGTCGTGCCGCCCCACCCGCTCCACCCCCAGCAGGTCCGACCAGATCTCCGCCAGCACCGCCTCGATCTCCCCGACCGGAGCCTCGTAGGTGCGCGCGGTGTAAGCATCCCCCTCCGGGGCCGGTAGAGCTCTGCGGTTCACCTTGCCGTTGGGGGTCAGTGGCAGCGCCTCCAGGCGCACGTACGCCGCCGGCACCATGTACTCCGGCAGCCGCTCCAGGAGGTGCGCGCGCAGACGATCCACTCCCAGCGCCCCGGAGCCTACCCAGTACGCCACCAGCCGCCGGTCCCCCGCCTCGTCGTCCCGCGCCGCCACCACAGCCTCGCGCACCTCTTCGTGCTCCAGGAGCCGCGCCTCGATCTCCCCCAGCTCGATCCGGTAGCCCCGCACCTTCACCTGGAAGTCGTTGCGCCCCACCAGCTCCAGCGTCGCGTCCGCCAGCCACCGGCCCAGGTCCCCCGTCCGGTACATCCGTGCTCCGGGCCCGGAGCCGAACGGGTCCGGCACGTAGCGCTCGGCGGTCAGCTCCGGCCGGTTCTGGTATCCCGGCCCCACCGGCACCCCTCCGATATGCACCTCCCCCACCACTCCCGTCGGCACCGGCTCACCGTGCAAGTCCAGCACGTAGATCCGCCCGTTCGCGATCGGCCTCCCGGCGGGCACCGGCCGGGTGAGGTAGCTCGCCAGGTCCGGAGACAGGCGGTGGTATGTAACGATCCCCGAGCACTCGGTGGGACCGTACAGGTTCACGAGCTCCGGCCGCGGTTCCGGCAGCTCCAGCAGCTTCCGCGGCTGCGCCGCTTCCCCCACCAGGACCACCAGCCGCATCCCGGCCATCTCGCCGCCCTGTGCCGCGTCGACCAGCGAGCCGAACGCCGTCGGGGTCAGGTTCATCATGCTGATCCCGCTCCCGGCGATCTGTTCCACGATGCCGCGGGGGTCGAACGGCTCACCCGCCAGGTGCAGTTGCCCGCCCGCGAAGAGCGGGGCGAACATGTTCCGGTACGTGCCGTCGAAGCTGTACGACGTCGCGACCAGGACCCGGTCGCGCTCGGAGACCCCGAGCTCCCGCCCGTACCAGTGGATCAGGTTGAGCACCTTCCGATGGACTGCCCAAACCCCCTTGGGCAGGCCGGTGGAGCCGGACGTGTAGGTCACGTAGGCGAAGTGCTCCGGCGTCACGCCTACGCCCTCGGGCGGCAGATTCGTCTCCGGCCTGTCGGTGAGCTCCGCGGCGAGGTCGACCACCGGCACCCCGGTCCCCTCGAAAAGCCCGGCCAGCGAGCCGCGGGTCAGCAGCGCCGCCGGGGCGCTGTCCTCCAGCATGAAGCGGAGACGCTCCCCCGGGTAGGCGGGGTCGAGCGGCACGTACGTTCCCCCTGCCTTGAGCACCCCGAGGATGCCGACCATCATTTCCAGGCTGCGCTCCACGCAGATGCCCACCCGGGTGTCCAGCCCCACGCCCATCCCCCGGAGGTGGTGCGCCAGCCGGTTCGCCCGGCGGTTCAGCTCCGCATACGTCAGCCGCCGGTCCGCGAAGACCAGGGCGACCGCGTCAGGGGTGCGCTCCGCCTGCGCCTCGAAGAGCTCGTGGATGCACAGGTCGGCCGGATACGGCGCCGCGGTGTCGTTCCACGCCTCCAGCAACTGCCGCCGCTCCGCCTCCGGCAGCATCGGAAGCCGGTCCACCGCCCGGTGCTCGTCCGCCGCCATCGCCTCCAGCACGCGCCGCAGGTAGCCCACCTGGCGCTCCACCGTGCTGCGCTCGTACAGCGACGTCGCGTACGTCGCCCCTCCCACGATCCGCCCCCCCGACTCCCCCAGTGAGAGCGACAGGTCGTGCTTCGCGCTCGCGTGCCACGTGCCCCCTCG
>DATAAL010000242.1:0-5384 GCA_036260145.1 Longimicrobiaceae bacterium
GTCGAGCACGGGGACACTGGTCCGGGCGAAGCGGTCCTGGAGGGAGGTCTGGGTCAGCAGCACGGCGGGCGCGCTGTCCCGGAGCATGTAGTCCAGGCGCTCCTGCGGGTAGGCGGGATCGAGCGGCACGTAGGCGCCGCCAGCCTTGAGCACGCCGAGGACGCCGACGGTCATCTCCAGGCTGGGCTCCACGCAGATACCCACGCGGGTGTCCGGCCCCACGCCGAGATCTCTCAGGTGGTGCGCCAGCTGGTTGGCCCGGGCGTTCAGCTCCGCGTAGGTGAGCGAGCGGCTCTCGCAGACCAGGGCGACCGCGTCCGGCGTCCGCTCCACCCGTGCTTCGAACATCTCGTGGGTGTAGGCGTCTCGCGGATATGCGAAAGCGGTGGCGTTCCACGCCTCCACTACCTGCCGCCGCTCCGTCTCCGGCAGCATCTCCAACTCGGCGATCCGCCGCTCCGGCCCGGCCGCCATCCCCTCCAGCACCCGCCGCAGGTATTCCAGATGGCGCTCCGCCGCCGTGCGTTCGAACAGCGAGGTCGCGTACGTCAGCCCTCCCGCGATCCGCCCTTCCGACTCCCCCAGCGAGAGCGACAGGTCGTACTTCGCGCTCGCCTGCTCCGCACCCCTGCCCACTCCTGCCAGCGTGAGGCCCGGCAGTTTCAGACGGCTACGGGGCGCGTTCTGCCAGGCGAACATCACCTGGAAGAGTGGACTGTGCGCCAGGCTGCGCACCGGCTGCACCACCTCCACCACCTGCTCGAAGGGGATGTCCTGGTTCTGCTGCGCAGAGAGCGCCCGCTCCCGCACCCGCTCCAGCAGCTCCCCCACGCTCGGCCCTCCCGAGAGCTCCAGGCGCAGCGCCAGCGTGTTGACGAAGAAACCGATCAGCCCCTCGATCTCCCTGCGCCCCCGGTTGGCCGTAGGCGTGCCGACGACCAGGTCCTCCTGGCCCGAGAGCCGCGAGAGCACCACGGCCCAGCCGGCCAGCAGCGTCATGAACAGCGTCGTTCCCTGCCGCTGGGAGAGCGCCTTCAGCCCCGCCGTCAGATCCTCGTCCAGCGCCACGCTCAGCAGGGCTCCGGCGTGGTCCATCTCCGCCGGGCGCGGGCGGTCGGTGGGCAGCTCCAGCAGCTCGGGCGCGCCGGAGAGCGTCCGCTTCCAGTACTCCGCCTGCTGCCGCAGCACCTCTCCCTCCACCCAGCGCCGCTGCCACACGGCATAGTCCGCGTACTGGATCGCGAGTGCCGGCAGCGGGTCCGCCTCCCCGCGGCGGAAGGCGGCGTAGAGCGTGCTCAGCTCCTGGACGAACACGCCCGCGGACCAGCCGTCGGAGACGATGTGGTGCATCGTCACCAGCAGCACATGATCCCGAGATCCCAGACGGATCAGACGCCCGCGGATGAGTGGCCCCCGCTCCAGGTCGAACGCCGTGCTCGACTCCTCGGCCATGAGTCGGCCGAGCTCGGCCTCCGCTTCCGCATGCATGCTCAGGTCGTGGTCGAGCAGAACGAAGCCGCCGTCCTCCACCGCCGTGACGCACTGCTCCGGCTCGCCATCCACCACCACGAACGTCGTACGCAGCGCCTCGTGGCGCGCCACGATCCGGTCCAGCGCACGCCGTAGCGCCTCCCGGTCCAGCTCGCCCTCCAGCCGCAGCCGGTTGGGAATGTGGTACGTGCTGCCCAGCCCTCCCATCTGCTCCAGGAACCAGAGCCGCCGCTGGGCGAAGGACAGCGGCAGTCGTCTGCTCCGCTCCACCGGCTCGATGGCCGGCAGCTCCGCACGGGCCGCACTCTCCAGCTCTCGTGCGAAGTCCGCCAGCACCGGGTGCTCGAATATCGTCCCAGGAGCCACCTCCACGCCCAACACCTGGAGCACTCGGGCGATCACCTGTATGGCCAGCAGAGAATGGCCGCCCAGTTTGAAGAAGTCGTCGCCGCGCCCGACCCGCTCCACGCCCAGCACCTCCGACCAGATGTCGGCGAGCGCGGCTTCCGTCTCGCTCATCGACGCGTCGTGACTCTCCTGCGCGTGCTCCGCGTCCCGGGGCGCCGGCAGCGCCCGGCGGTCCACCTTGCCACTCGGCGTCAGCGGGAGCGCGTCCAGCACGACCACGGCGGCGGGTACCATGTACTCGGGCAGCCTTTCCCGGAGCCGCTCCCGAACGCTGTCGCCCAGCGCCCGGGGAGACCCGCGGCCCTGCGCCGCCGCGCCGTCCCCGTCGAAGAGCCGCCGGTAGAACGGGCTGGCGCGGTACTGCACCTCGTGGTGGGGCGAGCGGTGCCGGAAGGGGACGGTCTCCCCGTCGGCGCGGACCAGCAAGCCGCAGATCTCGTAATCGGGATTCACGCCGTTGGCCGACGTGCGGGCGCTGCACGTCGCCTCGATCCGGTCTCCCTCGGACACCTGGACGCCGGGATGGAAGATCGGGAAGAAGACCGGGAGCCAGGCGGTCCGGTCCTCGAGGGTGTCCATGACCTCGTCCGCGACCGTGTACAGGCGCAGCCAGAGCAGGAAGCCGTCGAACCGTCCGGCCCTGGTGAAGCGGAGCGTCAGCTCGCGGTCGTACTCGCATGCGACCGGCCCGCGGAAGTCCTGGTCCTCGAAGATCCCCGTGTCCGAGAGGATGTTCTCGGTCGGCAGGTTCTTGATGCAGAGGCGGAGGTCGAACCGGTGTCCCACCTCCTGGAAGATCCGCTCGACGTAGTGGCCGGACAGGTCGGTGAACGCAGGGCGCTCGTCCAGCTCGCGGGGAAGGCTGATCGCGGCAATCCGGGTAACGTTCCGCTCCGGCAAGAAGCGGCCGTCCGGGCGGAGGAAGCGCCGGGCGCTGTTGAGGATGGGGGCGGCGCCCTCGGCGCCGGCGATGGACGCCACGATCTCGCTGACGCACACGTCCGCCGGCTCGGGGAGCTCCACGCGCGTCGCGTCGCCGTGGATCAGCGTGATGCGGTCCTCCATCCCCGCCGCGGCGATCGCCCGCTTCGCCTGCTGGTACGACCTTTCCAGGATCTCGATGGCGTAGACCTTCCGCGCGCCCGCCTCCACGCACATGCGCGCGAGCACGGCGTCGGCCCCCGTCCCCACGTCCACCACGACCCTGCCCGGAACCAGCCGCTCCGCAGCCACGCGGTAGCTCGCGTGCCGGCGCTCGTCGGTGGTGAGGCTGCGGTAGATCAGCTCGTCGTAGACGAAGTACTCGCCGACGGAGGGCCACAGCTCGACCTGCTCGGCCGCCGGGACGACGTACGCCACCAGGCTCCGGTCCCCGGGCGGGTCCTCGCGCACCGCCACCACCGCCTGGCCGACCCGCGGATCGTCGGCGAGCACGCTCTCGATCTCTCCCGGCTCGATCCGGAAGCCGCGGAGCTTGACCTGCTGGTCGTTGCGACCCAGGAAGTCGATCGCCCCGTCTGCCCGCCGGCGCGCCAGGTCGCCGGTCCGGTACAGGCGCCCCCCGGGCCACGCGCCGAAGGGATCAGGCAGGAACCGCTCGGCCGTGAGGTCCGGCCGGTCGTGGTAGCCCCGCGCGATCCCTACGCCTCCGACGTAGAGCTCGCCGGCGACCCCGACGGGGACCGGCTGGCCCCCGGCGTCCAGGACGTAGACGCGCGCGTTGGAGATCGGTCGGCCGATCGGCGGGTTACCGGCTGCGTCGCTGCGGCACTCGTGCATGGTCGCGCACACGGTGACCTCGGTGGGGCCGTACGCGTTGACGAGCCTGCGACCCGCCATCCACGGCCTCGCAGCCGACTCCGTGGCCACATCCCCGGCGAGCACCAGGGTGTCGACGCCGAGGGCGGCCCGCTCCGGAAGCGTCGCGAGTACCGCGGGCGGCAGCGTCACGTGGGTGATGCGGTGCCGCGCGACCGCCTGAACCAGAGCGTCGCCGGCGAGGATCCCCGGGGGTGGCACGTGCAGCGCCGCGCCCCGGCTGAGCGCTGTGAACACCTCGGAAACGGAGGCGTCGAAGCTGAGGGACGCGAACTGGAGCACCCGGCTCCCGGGCTCCACCGCGAAGCCGCGGACCTGGGCGGGCGCGAGGTTGCACACGCCGCGGTGCGCCACCATCACGCCCTTGGGCCGGCCGGTGGAGCCCGACGTGTAGACGATGTACGCCAGGTGTTCGGGTGTGAGCCCCGTACGCTCCGGGTTCGTCTCCGGCCGGTGCCTCCACGAGGGTGCTTCCGCGTCGAGTGCCACGGTGCGGACTTCCGGCGTCGTGAGGCGGCCGCGCAGCCTCTCCTGCGTCAGCAGCAGCGCCGGCCGGCTGTCCTCCAGCATGTAGCGCAGCCGTTCGGCCGGGTACGCGGGGTCCAGCGGCACGTAGGCGCCACCCGCCTTGAGGGTCGCCAGCAGCCCCACCACCATCTCCGGGCTGCGCTCCACGCCGAGCGCGACGCGCACGTCGGGCCCCACGCCCATGTCCCTGAGGTGGTGCGCCAGGCGGTTGGCGCGCCGGTTCAGCTCGGCGTAGCTCAGCGCCTCGTCCTCGAAAACCAGCGCCACCGCGTCTGGCGTGCGCTCGACCTGCGCCTCGAAGAGTTCGTGGATGCACCGGTCGGCCGGATACGGCGCCTCGGTGGCGTTCCACGTCTCCACCACCTGCCGCCGCTCCTCCTCCGGCAACATCTCCAGCGCAGTGATCCGCCGCTCCGGCCCGGCCGCCATCCCCTCCAGCACCCGCCGCAGGTAGCCGAGGTAGCGATCCGCCGTCGCCCGTTCGAAGAGTGACGTCGCGTAGACGAGCCCGCCCACGATCCTTCCGTCTACCTCGGAGAGGGACAGCCCCAGGTCAGTCTTGGCCGTCTCCCGTGCCTGCGACGCCCCCTGCACGGATGCCAGCTCCAGCCCCGGCAGTTCCATTTCTTCACGCGGAACGTTCTGCCAGGAGAGCGTCACCTGGAAGAGCGGGCCGTGCGCCAGGCTGCGCACCGGCTGCGCCACCTCCACCACCTGCTCGAAGGGGATGTCCTGGTGGTGCTGCGCCTCCAGCACCCGCTCCCGCACCCGCCCCAGCAGCTCCCCCACGCCGGGCGCGCCCGAGAGATCCAGACGCAGCGCCAGGGTGTTGACGAAGGGGCCGATCACCCCCTCGATCTCCCGCGTCCCCCGGTTGGCCGTGGGCGTGCCGATCACCACGTCCTCCTGGCCCGAGAGCCGCGAGAGTACCACGGCCCAGCCGGTCAGCAGCGTCATGAACAGCGTCGTTCCCTGCCGCTGGGAGAGCGCCTTCAGCTCCGCCGTCAGCGCCTCGTCCAGTTCGACACGGACTAACGAGCCAGCGAAATCCTGCTGCGCCGGGCGCGGATGGTCGGTGGGCAGCTCCAGCAGCTCGGGCGCGCCGGAGAGCGTCCGCTTCCAGTACTCCGCCTGCTGCC
>DATAAL010000243.1:0-4021 GCA_036260145.1 Longimicrobiaceae bacterium
TCGCGACTTCCAGCCGCCACTGGGCGCTGGGAGAGTCGCCCGCGATCACCGGGTTGAGCGAGTCGGCGCTGGCGAAGCGGAAGCCGCTCCGCGCCGTGCTGTCGCCGTGGGCGTAGATCAGTTCGCCACGGTAGTCGGGGCGTGGAATCCCGACCAGGGGGGAGCTCAGGTCGCTGACGTGCCCCAGCGTGTCCACCGCGGCCACCCGATAGGTGTACGCGAACCCGTTGCGCGCCCGCTGGTCCAGGAACCCCGGCGAGTCGGACTCGCCGAGCTGGTAGATCCGGTTCGGCGTGGCGTCGATCGCCATCAGGAAGACCTGGTACTTCCACAGCGAGTTGCCCGCGCCGCCGTCCCGCCACCGGAGGTACAGCGCGTTGTCCAGCGCGAACACCGAGTCCGCGCGGGGCGCCGCGGGCCGGGTGGCGGCGGGGACCCGGATCGCCTCGCGGTACTGGGACCGGGCCTCCTCGCCGCTGCGCTCGTCCGCGGTCGCGACGAAGTACTCGTACTGGGTCCCGGGCACCACGTTGAAGTCTACGTAGCGGCACGCGGCGCCGTCGCAGGAGGTGACCGTGGCGATCAGCAGGAAGCTCCCCTGGCTGGTCCTCCGGGCATACACCCGGAACGGCTCGCCATTCCAGCTCCCCGGCGCGGTCCAGGCGACCGTGACCACCGGGCGCCCGACGGGACTGGTCCCCTGCCACCCCTCCAGGACCCAGCTATAGCGGACCCTGAGGTCTTCGGGAGGATCCAGGCGGCCGGGACCGGTCGAATAGCCATCGCCGTCGCACCCGGTCAGGGCGAGGGCGGCGAGGAGGAGAGGGGTTCGCGCGCGAGTGAGCATGGTGGTTCCTCGGGATCCGGAGCGGTCGCGGGTGCCCGGGTCGGCACCGGCCTGCGTCCGGGAAAGGCAACTGCCGTTCCCGGGCCCGTCCCGCGGCAGAGCGAAGAGCAAGTCTCTATGGAGCATTTCTTTATGGGAGCCGGAGCGGTCTCCGGCACCGAGCGCCCCACGGTCGGAGTGTCCGCCGCGGAGGAAAAATGTGTCGCTCCGTTGGGACAAGCGAAAGGCCCCTCCCGAACGCGGGGAAGGGGCCAAGCCTGCCGGGCTCAGCGGCGCTGGTCCACGCCGATGTCCCGCTCCCGGTAATCCACCTTCAGGTCGGGGAGGTCCTTGAGGTGCACCGAGAACTCGAACGAGGTGTTCCCCACCGGCGTGCGGTAGAAGTCGAAGTTCGCCTCCCACCGGTACAGGTCGCGCCGCAGATTCAGGCGGTGCGCCCCGAAGTCACCGGAGGTGATGTCGTAGCTGGTGTTCCAGTTCACCGACCAGTTCGGCGTCGGGAAGAAAGCGACGGTCGCGTTCAGCGTCTGGCTGTTCCCCCCGAAGCCCGGGACGCCCCGCGTGGCGGCGCTCTCCCGGGCCCGGACCAGCGCGTAGTTCAGCGACACGTTCCAGGGGCCGCGACCCCCCGCGCGCTGCGGATTGTCCGTGCCGGTGGTGGAGCCTATCGGGCTGGCGGGGGTCCGGACGGAGTCGCCCGGGACGAGCTGCTGCCCTCCCGGGACCATGCTCCGGTCGGTACGGCGCCCTCCCAGGCCGAGCCAGCGGAAGAACGCCGACCCCTGCCCGAAGGAGAACGAGGTGCTCAGCGACGAGAGCTGCGGGGCGAACCCTCCGCGCGCCAGAGGATCCCGCCGCGCGTCGTCCGTGGAGGCGTCCCCGAACAGGTCGAAGGCGAAGTTGAGGTTCAGCCCCTGCAGGTAGTCGGAGCGCAGGGTCCCGCTGATCTGGTCGCTGACCAGGGCGTCGCGCCAGCTCCGCCGGACGACGGCGCCGTCCGTGGTCGTGTCGGTCCCGAAGGCCCGCTCGAAGTCGAACTCCAGCGGGCTGGTGTTGAGCGCCAGGACCGTGACCTTGCGCGCGTCCTGGGGTGCTGCGGCCTGCCCGGCCCGGGCGGTGTCGGCGGTGGTATCCCGCTGCTGCACCGGTGCCGGGGAACGCAGCTTCGCCTCGAACGTCTGGTCCAGCCCGAACGACACACGGTTCTGCGTCCGCGCGTTGAAGCGGCCGAAGACCGTATCCTGAAGCGAGGTCTGCACCACCCGGGGCGAGTAGGAGTAATTGATGATCGGCTTGATATGGTGCCGGATGCGCTCGAAGGGGCCGAACCCCGGGAAGAACCCGTACAGGTCGGTGTTCAGGCTGGCTCCGAAGTTCACCCGCATCGGTGCGGTGACGTACTCGTCCCCCGAGAACTTCCGGCTCAGCGTGTCGCGGCGGAACTGCTGCGACAGCGACAGGTTCGGGGAGATGAAGGTGGAGCCGATCAGGTTCTGCTGGTAGCTGATCGCCGAGCTCCACTGTCCCTCGTCCCGGTCGAAGGTGCCGATGGAGTCGGGATCGATGTTCCGCAGCCGTTCGATGATGTTGCGGTTGAACGACGCGGAGTTGGTGAGGCTCAGGTTCCCGACCCGGAACGAGTTGTTCAGCGCGAGGTTGGTCCGGTTCTCCGGCCGGGAGTTCACCCGTACCGACGGGCGTGGGGTGAAGATGGTATCACCCGCATCGGTGAAGGTCGTGTCCACCCTCAGCGTAACGGCGGTGTCCGCCGGGAAGGTGACGCCGGTGCGGGAGGCCTGGAAGCCGAGAGTGACGGTGA
This sequence comes from Longimicrobiaceae bacterium, assembly GCA_036260145.1. Classification (GTDB taxonomy): domain Bacteria; phylum Gemmatimonadota; class Gemmatimonadetes; order Longimicrobiales; family Longimicrobiaceae; genus JAFAYN01. The sequence goes on from DATAAL010000243.1 coordinate 2,667, forward strand.
CGTCGTTGTACCACCGCGCCGTCTCGGGGGAGCCGGAGCGGAAGAGGGTGATGGTGTTCGGCGTGATGCCGAGGCTCGGGAAGGTGTACTCCACCCGGTCGTTCCCGAGAGACTGGCGCGCCTGCGCGCCCAGGTTGAGCTGTCCCCAGTTGAAGCGCCGGTCGAGGGAGAAGCTGGACTGGAGGTCCTGCGTCGCCTCGAACGGGTCGGTGCTGCGCTGCCGGATGTACTGGGAGGAGGACGCCCAGCTCCCCTGTGCGTTGATGTTCGTACGCTCGTTGGGGCGCCAGCTCGCGTTCCCGGACAGGGTGCGCTGGTGCGGCCCGTCCTCGGGGAAGAACTCGCGGTAGCCGAAGCTCCCGTTGAGGAACTGGCGCCTCCAGTTGAAGTCCAGGTTCCCCAGGAGGGCGGTGTACGAGTTGCTCCGCCACTCCCCGCTGAGCTGAGCCCCCAGGTACGGGTTGATGGCCCAGTAGTACCCGACGTTGGAGATCTGCCGCTGGTACCCGGAGGAGGTCCGGACGATGTCGTTGATCCCGAAGCGCGGGGTCAGGATCCCGCTCCGCCGTCCCCGCTCCATGTCCTGCACGATGAAGGGGAGCCACGCCACGGGGACGTTGCGGAAGTACAGGACCGCCGGGCGCCCCACCAGGAGCCGGTCCCGGACCACCTTGACCTTCCCCGCCCTGAAGTGGTACGACGGCTCGGGACGCTCGTCGGAGGTGAAGGTGGTGCCCTCCGCGAAGAGGCGGTTGGTCTCCTGCTCCGCAGCCACCCTCTCCCCCACCACGTACCAGGTGGCCCCCGACTGGTAGGTGGTGCGTCCCCCCTCCACCGCGGCGACGCGGCGCTCCAGGTCGTAGAGCAGCCTCTCGCCCTCGATGTTCTGCCCCCCGCCGCTCGCCTTGGGGTTCCCGAACGCCGCAGCGAGCTGGGAGCGTTCGTAGTAGATGATGGAATCGGCCGTCAGCTTCTCCCCGCCGCGCTCCACCTCCGCCGAGCCGCGGAGCTTGAGGCGCCCGGAGTCCGCCAGGAACTCCGCTTCCTCCCCCCGATACTGCACCGGGGCGTACCCCTCCAGCCGGAGGAGCTGCTCGTACACCGAGTCCGGCTCCTGCGGCGCGGCCGACGAGGGGCGCGTGGTGTCCGCCGCCGCGCGGGCCCTCCCGGTGTCGGCGGCCGGGCGCACGCGGGGGGGGATGGTGTCTCGCAGGGCAAGCAGGCCCCCGACGTACGCCGCGCTCGCGCGGACGGGCGCCAGGGACGCCCCCTGCCGCGCGGCCGCGAGGGAGGCGAGCGCCGCCGCCACACCCAGCGCGCACCCCAGGGTCCGGCTCATCGGCAGGCGCGGCATT
>DATAAL010000244.1:0-3302 GCA_036260145.1 Longimicrobiaceae bacterium
GGGTGAGAAGATCGCCGTGTACTCTGGGTTCCCCGGCACGCGGCGCGTGCTGGCGAGCCGCACGGGTACGGTTCCTTCACCCTCTCACCCAGGAGACGAGCATGAGAGCAATCCGGTTGACCCTCACGGCGCTGGCCTGCGCACTGCTGGCCGGCTGCGGGACGGACGACATCGTCACGCCCGAGATGGACGCACGCTTCACCGACACCGACTGCACGGATGGCGTCTGCGGCGATCCGGCTCCGCCTTCGTATGACTGGGGGTCCGACGTGAACATCACAACTGATTGGGGAGACGGTGGTCAGAACGACTACTATGCCGTCTATACGGGCCGGTCGTGGACCATCATCAACGACGGCAACGTGTACAGCTCGGGACGTGTGGACGCCGTTGCATACACGTACGGGGGTTGCCTCTCCATTAACAAGAGGGAGTACTATCGGGGCAGCAAGACGGTGTACGGCGCGGGATGGGCCGAGGTCCGCGCGAGGTTGGAATCGTACAACAAGTACGGGTTCCAGATGGTTGCAACGCACCGGATCACGGCGAGACCGGGCTATTATGGAGGCGGCACCTTCTACTCCGAGTCCTCGGAGTGCAACAACGGCGGGTAATGGCGACTGAGAGGAAGAAGACCCCCGGCAGGGCTGGCCCTACCGGGGGTCTTCCCGTCTGAGCGGTCCATCCAACGGGCCGGGCTACCCGCGGCGGCCGCCTCCCCGGACGGGCCGCTCAGTCCCCGGCCACCGCCTCGGAGGCGATCCCCGCAGCGGGTGGCAGCCAGCGCTTGTGTCGCCACTGGCACCGCAGCTCGCTCAGCATGCGCCGGAGAGTCGGCCGGGGCACGGCGACCCCCGTCTGCGCACGCAGCGCCTGCGACAGCTTGATCACGCTCCAGCCGAAGCGGCCCTCGTAGGTGTCGTACCCGTACGCCTCGGGCGGCTCCCGGAGGATCGCCGCCAGGGCCGAGCGCACGGCCATCTCGTTCCGCTCCGACAGGGCGTCCGGGGCAGGGGATTCCATGAGATCTGGTTCCGGCGCGAGCGGCGCCGGCACGGCAGGGCAGTAAGCCATGGCTATCGAGCAGGTTGGTAGTCAGGTGAATAATCCGCGCGGTCCTGCGCATCTCCTCACCCGCGAACATAGCTCGGCAACGCGCAGTTAGAAGACCCATTTGCAGTGACACGAACGGGACCACTTCCCGGGGGTGCCCGGTATCCCTTCCCGGGGACACCTGTGAATTGGTATGCACGGCGTGGAATAAATGGCTCTGTCCCGTGGCGCCGGGTCCGGCAACCATATACCACACACAACAGGATTGTTCGGTGTCACGCGCGCTCCAGTGTCGGGTGCCCAGGTTCGGCTGAACTTCGACCGCTTTCCTCGGGACGCACCATGGGTGAGACTCGCATTCTGGTCGTGGTGGAGGATTCACGGATCCGGAGGCAACTGCGCCGGGTCCTCAAGGGCGAGGGTGCGACGGTGGTTCGCGAGTCCTCTACCTCCTCCTCGGCGGTGAAGGCGATTCGGCGGGAAGCTTTCGACGTGATCTTCCTGGACGTTCTATCCCTGAACGGGAGCAGCCTGGAGATCGTCCGCAAGGTCGGAGAGGAGCACCCGCTGGCTCCTGTCTTCCTCACCCCGCCGGATGACTACCTTCTCCAGATGTTCGAGGAGCACGGATTCGCGTACATCTTCAAGCCGCCGGCTCCGGAGGACACCCGTGCGGCGCTCCGGCGAAGCCTGGATCGCGCCAGATCCTGGTCCTGCGAGGAGCGAAGACGCGCCTTCGCCGCACTCCTCGCCATGCTCGACGAGGGTCCAGGCAGACCGGAAGAGAAACCGGCGCACCGTCTGGCTCGCCTGCTGATCACGATCGGGGGACGGACGCTGTTCCTGCGCGCCGCGGACATCGACTGGATGGAAGCCGCCGGAAACTACGTCCGCCTGCACGTGGGCCAGCGGAGCTGCCTGATCCGGGAGACGATGGCGTCCCTGGAGGTGAAGCTCGATCCCGAGCAGTTCCTCCGGGTGCACCGCTCCGCGATCGTGAACCTGGACCGCGTCCAGGAGCTGTACCCCTGGTCCGCCGGGAGCTACCTGATCCGGCTCTTCGACGGCACCGAGCTCCGCCTGAGCCGGCGCTATCAGGACCGGATGCAGGGGGAGATCGGCCGGTACGTCTGAGGGGTGCCGGAGCTCACCCGGCACTGCCTAGTCGGACGAGCCGCTCGTCCCCGGTACCTACCGCCCGTAACGGCGGAGTGGAAGTCAGGACAGCGGGTTGTAGATCTTCCCATGCGTTTCCGGGACGAGCCGGGAACCGTCACCTGTGGAGCCGATCCGCGGTATGGAATCGTCAGCATCTTCCCGGGCGGGAATGGACAGGTATGCGCCGGGTGACCACGTGGTCTCGGTGAGCCAGGGCGGGCGGACCGTTCTTCTGGACCCCCGGGAGGGTCGGTACCACAGCCTGGACGAGGTCGGGACCCGCGTCTGGGAGCTCCTCCGGGAGCACCCCACGCTCGATGAGCTCACCGGCCGGCTGGAGCTCGAATACGATGCCCCGCGGGAGGTGCTGCGAGCAGATGTTTCCGCGCTCCTGGCCGCTCTCGCGGAGCGCGGTCTGATCAGGTCTGCATAGGAAGGAGGTGCGGATGCGATCCCGGAAAGGTTGGCCCCTGGTGCTCGGGTGCATGGTCCTGCTCATCTTCGTGCGCCTTCACCTGAAGTTCCGCGGGTTCGGAAAATCGATCGCGGTCGCCCGGCGGCTCGGCGCCGGTCCGCGCTCCGCGGTCCCCGAAGCGGATGAGGCGGTGGTTCGCGGGACCCTGGACGCACTGGCGACCGCTGCCGCCTTCTTCCCCGGCCGCGCGGTCTGCCTGGAGCAGTCGCTCGGGCTCTATATCCTCCTCCGGCGGCGGGGGATCCCGGCCGACCTCCGCATCGGCGTGGTTCCCCTCCCCTTCAGCGCGCACGCCTGGGTGGAGGTCCGGGGCGTGCCCGTCGGTGAGAACCCCGACTTCCTGGCCGGAGTCCTTCCCTTCCCGGAGTTCGCCTGATGAACGGGTTCGTCTGCGTCCTCGGAGCCGACCGGGCGGCGGAAGACCATTCGATCTACGCGCACGCGGCGCGGCTCCTCCGCTGCACCACCGGGATCGACGGGGTACGGCCCTCCATCCACATCGTCACCGCCGGAGCCCTCCACGCGGCCGTCGCCGTGCAGCGTGACGCGCTCCGTCCTCTCCTGGGCCGCCACCGGGGTCTGCTGGGGATCGGGGACGTGCGGCTCGACAACCGGC
>DATAAL010000245.1:0-6116 GCA_036260145.1 Longimicrobiaceae bacterium
GCCTCTCTAGCCGCTCTTTCCAACGGGTCGGAATGCGGTTCCTGTCGGAGATCGTGGTTGGCTCATCCGCATCATAGGCGGCGCTGTCGGTATGGTCAGCATCCACCAGGCAGGAGAGGGAGAGCCGCATCGCCAGCCCGTGCATTCCATTCAAGGTACCGGATACGACGGTGTAGGCGCCGCAGGCCCGCTCATGCTCGCGGAGGTACTCCGCGAGGTGGCGGTCCACGTGCTCGGAGAGGCTCCTATGCTCCGTCTCCTGCGCTCCACGATTGCGAACGCCTCGGAGCGGCTCCGGGAAGGCGCGCTCTCCCCCCGCGGAAGGAAGTCCGGGTGCGTGGTGCGCCCGGATCAGCCATGCCGCCGCATGGTTCCCTGCACGAGACAGGTGTGCAACTCCTGCGTCCACGTGATCCCACCGTAAGGAGCAATTCCGTCCCCTCCGCAGCGCAGCCTGATTGGCTAGATCCAGCTTTCCGAGGTCGTGGAATACCGCCGCTGCGCAAGCAGTGTCCAACAGATCCGCAGGAGGAGCGATGGCATATCGTAGCATCGCCACCGCGCGGTAGCGCGTGCCTGCGTGGACAGCCTCGACGTGATGCCGGTAGAGCTGTGGCTCGCGGTCCGGAGCGTGACGCGGAGCGGAGTGAGCAACCGGCTCAGGCCGCGTGTCCAAAGGCGCTCCAGTCCCGGTTTACGAGATCCTCGAAGGAGGCAAGCCGGGTCCGCACATCCTCGGGAAGTTCCATCGGGATCTCGTACTCCGCGATCGAGGAGGACGACTCGTCGGGGTTCTCCCTCTTGCGCGGCAGGAGTGCGTCGATGATGAACGAGTCGGGGCAGGAACCGAGAGGTGAACGGTGCTCAGCATACCAGGCATGGCGTACCTCCACGAATGGGCGGACTGCCGAGGCGGTATTCCTGTAGGCGTGCGGAACTAGGAACTTCAACAGATCCACGTCCAGCACTTCGCATCCGTTCTTGCGCGCCATCATCGGATTCACGAAGAAGGGCATCGTGTAGACGCCGTGCCGTACGACGCGCCACCCGAGCGGAGCCATGCCCCGGTCCTTCCCCTCCTGTACGCCCGCCTTGTTGGTGGTGGTCATGCGTTCGACCTCGACGGGAGCAGCGGATACCCCCGGTCCGAACTGAACGACCCCGGTGCTGATGAAGTGCTCCTTATCTCCTGTCTTTCCGTCGGCGTTCTTCATGCTCTCCAGGAAGGTGTTCCCGAAGAGACGCGCATCCCAGTAGGTGCGGGTGAACTCGTCGGCGCTCATCCTGGAGATCGTCTCACGGTCCCGGCCTCGGGTCTCCAGGATCTGATACTCCCGACCACCCTCTCCAGCCAGACCGAGCGCGGCCTCCGCTGCCTGCCAGACCGGCCCTTCCTTGTCGGCCACGAGGTCCCGCAGCTTGCGTTTGAACGAGACAGGAGAGATCAGGCCGCGACCGTCTGCATCGATGGTGCGTGGCTCGCTCTCCTGGTCGGGGTCGCCGTTGGGGTTGGAGTGACGCACCTCGATCACCAGCAGCCCGGTCCCGCGATTGAACGGTACCATCCTCATTCTCCTTGCTGGGGGTTCTCCATGCTCCCGGCGTCTCTCTCGCCGCTCGCATCCATGTGGGGAAGGCCGGCTATGTATCCGAGGAGCAGCTCGGCCTGGAAGCGCTCCATGACTTCTCCGCGCTTGGGTAGGCTCCCGTGCAACTCCCTCGCGATCTCGGCCGCCCGCCAGGAAACGCTGATCCCGCGACGGATCTCCCACGCCCGGTCGAAGTCCCGCCGCTCCTGCTCGCTTGCCAGATCCGATCTCCGCTTGCCGACGAACTTGTCGGGGATGCGGTACTGAGCTCGACGCTTGGCCCAGCCGTGGTAGACGCCCCAGCGGCGGCAGAGCACCGCCAGCGCGCGTGCTGGGTCCGCCTGGGCCATCGGGAGGGCAGCATTCCCGATGAGGCGTGGCGGCAGCGTGGAGCCGCCGCGCTCGCTCGCGTTGTAGCCGGCGTGGAGCACGTCGGCCGCAGCGAGTAACTGTCCGAGCTTGAAAGCGGTTTCTTCCATGTATTCCTCCCGAGTGCGTCCAAGCTTGTGCAACAGCAGGCCGAGCACGGAGATGGTGTCGAGCGCCTCCCGGCGGTTGAACTCCTTCAGCGAGTCGAAGCCCCTCGTCCGTGCATGGGCCACCCCCTGCAACAGGGCCTCCCGCTGCTGGAGGACGCGGTGGAGAAGGGAGCGGGCAGGAATCCGCGCCGCCTCATCTTTGGAGAGGAAGAGACGCATCGCCTCCACGGCAGTGGTACCGACCACCTCCTGGTATTCCGTTCCTCCGCGGATGAACTGCCTCCGCATGAATGCGATCAGGCTCAGGGGCGCGATCTCGCGAGGAGCCTGGCTCCTTGGGGTTTCCCCACGGCCTGTGGGGATGGGGAGTTGGAGCCCCGGCGGAACATTGCGGCACCCGGTCGACCACCGCCATGCACTGTCGAGTAGCGCTCCTACCGTCAGGGTGGCGCTGTAGACGACCTTCCGATTGGCGGGATCGAGCTTGCGAAGTACCACCAGACTCAGCTCCTCGTCCCGTCGGGGCAGAATACGCCCTTTGAACGCCTCGGTGAGACGCTGCGCGAGGGATGCAAACTCGTCTGCAGCTTCCGGATCGGGCTCCGGGTCTTCCGAGAGAGCCGCAGCAATCGGAGCACCGGGAGCGGCGGCGACGAAAGCGAGGAACAGATCCGTCTGCTTCGGCCGTTCGCCAGGAATGGCACGCCAGGTCCTGTCCTTCCACTCCTCCGTGGTCAGCGCCTCGATGGCACCCTGGAGCCGGACTGCGACGTCGCGTCCGACGGCGACGCCGTCGGTCCCGATGCGGCCGTAACGCGCCGTCGTAGGTGCGTCCCTGTTCTTGGCGAAGAGGTAGGTCTGACCGAGGATCGGGAGGTTGGGCTGAGGGAACTTGTCCTCTACCAGCGGCTCGTCGCGTCCTGTAATGGAGCAACGGCCACCGGACCGTTCTGCGCTAATACCCCCGAGAGCATCGCTGATCGCGGTAACGTTCCCGGGGTCTCCGGCGTCCCGGTCGAAGTCGAATTCGGAGATGTCGAAATAGAGGGGGGCGCCACCGTCCAGCAGCGCCACCGTGAGCAAGGGAAGTCCACTGGAGGTGCGTCCGCTCTGAACATCCCGTACGAGCGCGTCCGTGATCCCACGGAGGAGGGTGAGCGGATACTCACATGCCCGGAGGAACCGGTGGAACAAAGCGGGAACTGCTGCAGCATCCGTCTCATCCAATGAGGCAAGCTGGCTTTGTCGCTCCCGCAGGCGCCTGAGGTACCCTTCGCCCGGCCAGCCGGTGGCGGCGTTTTCATTGAAGCAGGAACTGTCCAGGAGCGCCCGCAGCGCCGCCCATCGCACCCTCTCATCGTGCCGGGTGGAGTGCACCGCCTCCGGTCGCTCATCGGTCGGATCAACATGGAGCAGCGGCCACTTGAGCTGATGGTAAGGGAAGCTGTTGTGCTGTCCATCCCGCAGGGTCCATAGCCGGGACGCCATCTCGCCGTCGAGCACCTGCACCTCGTCGACTCCGCCGCTTTCATCCAGCCGTACCCGTAGAACTCCACCACGGGCGCTCACCCCTTTCACGTCCGGGTGGCGCGCCTCCACGGAAATTCCCGCCCGCGCCAGTGCGCGGTCGATCTCATGTAGTTCATTCAGCAAAGCGCAACACCCCCTTCCTCACCCGAACATTCTGGTGGAACGTGGGGGCGTACCGCCCCCCGGGAGACCGCTCCCACACGCTGTGCAGCATCGCGGGAATGAAGAGGTCCAGTTCCTCGTCTACGATGAAGTCTTCGCGGAACGAACCCCAGTAGGAGGCAGTGAATTCCTTCCAGCCGAGGGCAGGGGTTCGGAACGTCTTTCCCTGGCGCAGCCGCCGCTCGAAGACATCCTTGAGGTGGTGTCTGGCGTTGGTCCCGTTCCGGCGCTCGGTTCCGAGGACCTCCCCGTAGATCCGGTAGCAGACGTCTGCCAGAACGGTGGCGAAGAGCTGATAGCTGCTCCCCGTCCGGATCACACTCGACTTGCGGAGGGGACCACCGTAGTTCGTGGTGTATCTCTGCCATCGGACTTCCCCGCCTGGCTGATCTCTGTGCCTGCAGACCTCTACATGCGTGGGGTTGATCCACGCATCGCCACTGGAGAAAAACGCGATCGACTCGAAGATCCCCTTACACGCCGACCAGGTAGGTACAGGGTAGGATGTAGGTGTCCCTCCCGTATCAGGCCGGGTGAACATCGCCAGTGGGGCGGCGATTTCCAGGCTCACGTTGTAGGGTTCGCCCAATGTTGGACCTCGCTGGTTGACGTATCTGTTGCGCTGCAAGATCGACGCGGTTATACTTTCGCCAGCAATGGAAACTAAGCTGCACTAGTTAGAAGATCAAGAAGATTGTAGCTGGGAGTTCCATCTGAGCGGGAGGATCGGTTATGAGCCGGCGCAAGCGTTCAAGAGCGAAGCGGAATCTTCCGCAGCGCACCGTACCAACGGCAGATCCGCAATCTCCCGATCCACCAGTGGGATTGGTGCATAGCCGACGGCGGAGCCGAACGGTTGTTGGGGACGGCCGCTTCTTCCAGTATGAGACGGAATCGTACCATGAGGAAACCGGCTTCCGCACCAATTCGTCGGCATCCAGATCACCCGACCTGCGGAAGCTCGGGAAATTAATAGGATGGGCGAAAAAGATTGTGAACATCTTCAAGCGCTTATTTCTTTGAGACGGTGCGGTTTATTTGTAGACTACATAGTGATGTGGGCAGTGTACTAACTTCCAGCCATACAGGCTCGGCGGATTGAAACTTGATCGTCTAACGAGTGCAGCCAGGACGCATGGGGCGGTGGAAGCCTTCCACCGCCCCACTCCGTTGCGGATTTCCCACATCGGGATGATCTAGCAAGTCGTTTGCCATCGTTTGGCTCCCTCGCAGACGCTCCTGGAACTCCGGCTGGTACTTCCCCAGGTCGTGCCAGAGACCCGCCAGCTCTCCCCATCTCTCCGCACCGAAGGCGGCTGCGTTGCGCGCGGCACCCTCCGCCGTCTTCTCTAGGTGCTCAACCAGCAGCTCCCAGAACTCCTCGGGCTGTCCGGGTAGGGTGTGCGCGTGATACACAGGTTTCGGGGACATCCCCTGTCTGATGGAAGACCGGAAGGGACCAGGTCTGACGAAAAGGTGATCGGGGCGAGCGCAGGACCCGTCCTCTGCGCAAACCCGGTGCCGGTCCGCGCTTGGCCGCCGGGGGCGGAAAGGACCTCAATGCGCACCGAAACATACGATTTTTCTGGCTTGTAACACACGTCGTCCGCCAGGCCGAACCTGGGGCGGGTCTGGTGCAGGTGTGACACGGATGCCCCAGGCCGGATACCCGCCGCTCAGGGCACTTTGGTGCAGCGCGCCTGAAGGAGCCACATATGCCGCCCTCCATCCCTCTCCACCCCGCATTTCCATCCACAGGCTCTCCTTCGACGCAGCTTCCTTGTCCTCCGGCCAGGCGGACGTACCTTGCATGGTTCCCACCCCCGCCGTGCCATCCTCGCCAAGGAGAGACCCCATGTACAGAATCGCCCTGGTGAACCTGCCGATGGCGGACCTGCACATGCCCTCGCTGGCGCTCACCCAGCTCCAGGCGGTGGTGCGGCGGGAGCTGGGAGACCTCGCCACGGTTGAGATCCACTACCTGAACCACGACTTCGCCCACTACCTGGGGGTGCCCGCGTATCTGGAGCTGTCGTCGTTCGAGCACCACCCCACCGGGCTGGGCGAGTGGCTCTTCCGGCCCGTCGCCTTCCCGGACGAGCCCGACAACACCGTCGAGTACCTGGGCCGCTACTACCCGCGGCAGACCCCGCGCGACCGCCGGGTGCGCGAGCGGGTGGAAGCCGCGCGCCCCGGGCTGGCCGAGCACTTCGACACGCTGATCGACCGCTACGGGCTGGACCGCGCGGACCTGGTGGGGTTCACCTCCATGTTCTCGCAGAACCTGGCCAGCCTCGGCATGGCGCGGCGGCCCAAGGCCCGCAACCCGGACGTGACCGTGGTCCTGGGCGGCGCC
>DATAAL010000246.1:0-3512 GCA_036260145.1 Longimicrobiaceae bacterium
GGGAGCAGGACGAACGCCGCGAGCAGGACAACGTCCAGCCAGTCCATGGGTCAGCCGATCCCCCCGATGTTGGACGGGCCGCCGTCCGGCTTGGAGAGCGACTCGCGCATCGCGGTATCGCTCTGCAGGTTCCTGTAGCGGGCGTAGTCCATCACCCCCAGGTTGCCGTTGCGGAACGCCTCCGCCATGGCCAGCGGGACCTGCGCCTCCGCCTCCACCACCCGCGCCCGCATCTCCTCCACCCGCGCGCGGTTCTCCTGCTCCTGCGCCACCGCCATGGCCCGCCGCTCCTCGGCGCGCGCCTGCGCGATCCGCTTGTCGGCCTCGGCCTGGTCGGTCTGCAGCTCGGCGCCGATGTTCTTCCCCACGTCCACGTCGGCGATGTCGATGGAGAGGATCTCGAACGCCGTCCCCGCGTCCAGCCCCTTGCTGAGCACCGTCTTGGAGATGGCGTCCGGGTTCTCCAGCACCGCCTTGTGGCTCGCCGCCGAGCCGATGGTGGAGACGATCCCCTCGCCCACGCGGGCCAGGATAGTCTCCTCCCCCGCGCCGCCCACCAGTCGGTTGATGTTGGCGCGCACGGTGACCCGGGCGATGGCGATGAGCTGGATCCCGTCCTTAGCCATGGCCGCCACCCGGGGGGTGCTGATCACCTTGGGGTTCACCGAGGTCTGCACCGCCTCCAGCACGTCGCGCCCCGCCAGGTCAATGGCGGCCGCACGCTCGAAGGGGAGGTCGATGTTGGCCTTGTCCGCGGCGATCAGGGCCTGCACCACCCGCTCCACGTTCCCCCCCGCCAGGTAGTGCCCCTCCAGGTCGTCGGAGGCTAGCACGATTCCGGCCTTGCGTGCGGTGATCAGCGGGTTGACGATCCGCGCGGGGTTCACCTTACGGAAGCGCATCCCGAACAGGTTCAGGAAGGACAGGCGCACGCCTGAGGCGAAGGCCTGGATCCAGAGCCCGATGGGGATGAAGCGGAAGAAGACGAACAGCGCGATCAGCCCGAGGAAGATCGCGAACAGGGTGCTGCCGAGAAGCACTTCCATGGTCCGGTTCCGGTTGGAGTCGAGGCGCTCCCGCCCGCCCGGGCGGGAGCGAACAGCGGGGACGGCCCCGCCGGGGAGACGGGCGGCTACGCCGCCCGGATGGGGGTCACCACGTGGCGGTACCCCTCCGAGCGGACGATGCGGATGGGGGTTCCCGCGGCCACGTAGCCGCCGTCGGAGACCACGTCGATCTGCTCCTCGCCGAAGGCCCCGGTGCCGGAGGGGCGCAGGTCGGTGAGCGCCACCCCCTCCACCCCCACCAGCTCCGTGCGCACCGGCGCGGCCAGGTATCCGGCCTCGCGCGAGGTGGCGCCCTGCAGGATCAGGCGGCCGGCGCGCCGGTCGTCCGGGAGCCGCCTGAGGATCAGCCACCCCAGGAGCCCCACCGCCACGATGGACCCGCCCAGGATGTTGAGGGCGATCAGCACGTCCGCGGTGCTGGGGAAGTTCCCCAGCAGGGCCAGGACGATGGCCCCGCACATCGCCCCGATCCCCAGAAGACCCGGGACACCGAAGCCGGGGAGGACCAGCACCTCCACGGCGATCAGGATCAGCCCCGCGGCGAGGAGGATCAGGGTCTCCCACCCCGCCAGCCCCACGATCAGGTGGCTCCCGAAGAACGCCGCCAGCGACAGGGCGCCCGCCAGCCCCGCCATCCCGAAGGTGGGGGTCTTCATCTCCACCAGGAGCCCCAGGAAGCCCAGGGTGAGGAGGAAGGGGGCCACGATGGGGTTGGTGAGGAAGCGGACCACCTGCTCGGCCCAGTTGGCCCGGGTAGAGATGGTCTCCGCCCGGGGCGCGCCGATCGCGGCCAGCACTCCGTTCCAGTCCGCCGCCTGACGCGCGTAGCCGATGCGCACCGCCTCCGCGGTGCTCAGGGAGACGAGCTGCCCCGGCTGCGTGATCCCGGGGACGCCGATCTTCTCGTCCACCATCCCCTCGGCGACGCGCGGGTCCAGCCCGCGCTCCTCGGCCAGGGCGCGGAACTCGGAGCGCATGGCGCTGACCATCTTCTCCGAGAGCTTCTCCCCGGCGCCGTCCACCGGGGTGGCGGCGCCCAGGACGGAGCCCGGGCGCATGAAGATCCCGTCGGTGGCCAGGGCGATCATGGCCCCGGCGCTGAAGGCGCGCCGGTTGACAAAGGCGTAGGTGGGGACCTTTGCGTCGCGCAGGGCGTCGGCGATCTGCTCCGCGGCGTCGATCCGTCCGCCCGGGGTATCGATGTCCAGCACGGCGGCGCGGGCGCCGGCCTCCTCGGCCTCGCGCAGGGAGCGCTCCACGAAGGGAGCGAGCCCCATCTCCACCACTCCGGTCACCGGGATCCGGTACACGGGGCGGGGCTCCTGCGCTGCCAAGGGCGCGGAGAGGGCCAGGAGGGCGAGGAGCGCCGCGAGCGGGGCGCCGCCGCGACGGGGGATAGGCAGAAGAGAAGGTCGCATGGCTTCTTCACCGATGAGGGGTGTCGCGTCACCACGCCGACCCTGACAAGATAAGTCCCCCGCACGGGGGATCCAACCCTGCTGCCGCCCGCGCCCCGGGGTCAGGTCCCATCCCGACCGATCCACTTGGGGACCACCGGGGGCTCAAACCCCCGCAGCAGGGCGAGCATCCGCTCCGGCTCCCGGGCCTCCATCACCAGGGCCCGGTGCTCGGGGCGCACGAACCCCTCCGCGACGGCGTGGTCCATCAGGGCGAGGAGGGGCGCGTAGTACTCTTCTACGTTCAGGAGGCCACAGGGTTTCGGGTGGAGGCCGAGCTGGGCCCAGGTGAGGACCTCGCAGAACTCCTCCCAGGTGCCGAAGCCCCCCGGGAGGGCGACGAAGGCATCGGCCAGGTCGGCCATCCGGGCCTTGCGCTCGTGCATGGAGCGGACGACGTGCAATTCGGTGAGCCCCGCGTGGCCCACCTCGCGCGCCATCAGCGCCTCGGGGATGACGCCGACCACCTCCCCGCCCCCGGCCAGGACGGCGTCCGCGACGACGCCCATCAGCCCCACCTTCCCCCCGCCGTACACCAGCCCGATCCCCCGCTCCGCCAGCAGGGTTCCCACCGCGCGCGCCGCCGCCGCGTACCCGGGGCGCGTCCCCGGGCTGGAGCCACAGAAGACGCAGATCCGCTTCAGCTCAGGCAAGGCTCGTCTCCATTGATAAATTCGCGGTACGGAGGTGCACCCCGGCGGGAGGATACATAGATCGGGACGCCTGCTACTCCGTCGCCGCCTTCCGCACGGCCTGCAGCATCTCTCTGCGGATCCACCCGCTGAACGGCCCCACTACCCGCCAGTAGCGCAGGAACCTCCTCCGGCTCGCCGCGTCCGTGCAGCGCACCCGCGTCTCGGTGGCCAGGTGCACCGTGCCGTCGGCGTTCGGCGCCACGGTGAAGTTCCACGCCGCCCTGGCGTATCCCGGCCGCTCCCACGCCCGCCACTCCTCTGCCCCCACCCGGACGATCCCCCCGGAGAGCGTC
>DATAAL010000247.1:0-1555 GCA_036260145.1 Longimicrobiaceae bacterium
ACGACGCGATCCCTCTGCCGCGGGGTAGCCGCGGCCGCCCTGGCCCTGGGGGCCGGAACGCCCGCGGCGGCGCAGCTGCCCTTCACCTTCACCGTCCGCGCGGCCGAGGTGCAGCCGGGCGCCCCGGGGCTGCAGTCGTTCGCTCTGGCCGAGGCGGACAGCCTGTGGCTGCTGGTGGGGGGGCGGCGCAACGGCTTCCACCTCACCAGCAGCCGCCAGAGCACCTTTCCCAGCCAGTGGGCCAACGACAGCCTGTACGTGGTGGACGTGGCCGGCGCAAGGACGTGGCGCGCGCCCCTGCCCGCGCGATACCGGTTCCTGCTGCGGGTGAACAACATGCAGTACTATCAGGAGGGGGACACGCTGTACTTCGTCGGCGGCTACGGCAGCAACTGCGACACCGACGACCGCACCTGCTACCAGACCTACCCCAACCTGACGGCCATCCACGTTCCCTCCGTCGTACGGGGCGTGCAGGCGCGTGATGCCCGGGCCATCGAGGCCGGCATCACCACCGTGCAGGACGAGCGGATGCGGGTGACGGGGGGCGGGCTGCGCAAGATCGGCGACACCTACTACCTGGTGCTCGGCCAGAACTACGACAGCATCTACAAGGGCGCGTACACGGGCAAGTACACACACCAGGTGCGCACCTTCCGCATCGGCCGCTCGGCGGACGGAGCGCCGAGCATCCTGGACTACCGGGCGTACGTTGACCCGCGCGGACGCGATTCCGCCTCGCAGTGGCACCGGCGCGACCTGAACGTGGTGGAGACGGTCGAGCCGGGCGGATCGGTCGGGATCGCCGTCTACGGCGGGGTGTTCACGCCCAACGGCGGCGCGTGGGTCAACCCCATGTACGTGTCGGATCCCCCGGGCGCGGATCAGGCCACCGTCTCGGTGGACCAGCGCTTCGCCATGCGGATGAGCCAGTACGAGTGCGCCCAGGTGCTGATGTACGATCCCGTTAGCCGGACCATGTACACCACGCTGCTGGGGGGCATCAGCCTCTGGTACTACCCCGAAGGCACGAACCGGCTGGTCCGGAGCAGCGGGGACAACTTCCTGCCGTGGATCCAGGCCATCACCACCCTGGCGCGCGACCGGAACGGCGTCACCACGGAGGTGGTGCAGCCCGCGAGCATGCAGATGCCGGCACGCCTGGGCGCGAACGCCGTGTTCGTGCCGGCGAGGAACCTGGCCACCTGGCACGGCACGCACGAGGTGCTGGACTACAGCGAGCTCCCCGGGGGCGACCGTGTGCTGGTGGGGTGGATGTACGGCGGCATCCGGGCGACGGCGGACCAGGCCAGCCAGATCACTCCCACCGACGCCAACGACACGGTCTACGAGGTCTGGCTGAACCGCCCCCCGCAGCCGTCGCGGCGCCGGCGGGCCAGCTGGGATGTCGGCCCCTCCTCCGGGCCGCTGAACGCCCTCGCGGCGGAAGCGGGTTTCACGCGGAGACGCCGGGGCCTGTTCCGGTAGCGTGGCGAGGACCCCGAGGCTGCCTGGTACGATCGGAGGAGGGAGCGGGTCTCACGCGGAGACGCGG
>DATAAL010000248.1:0-3599 GCA_036260145.1 Longimicrobiaceae bacterium
ACCCGAAGCTCTGCGCCCGCGGGCAGTGGAACGTGCGGATGCTGGTGGAGACCGTACTCTCGATGCTGACCGTCTGCTGGCAGTTCAAGCGCATGCCGCATCGCGAGTGGGACTACTTCGAGATGCATCTGGCGTTCGCGCCCGCGGCCTTCAACCTGCTCGCCGCCTGGGAGGGGCTCCAGCCGGACGAGAACGGCTTCATTCCCCTCTCCATTGCGCAACTGACGCTCTGACTCGATCTACTGCGCAATGGGGGTAGCACCACTGGTTCCATAGTTCCCATAAGCTGTACGGGGGGAGACTCACCGGTGGTATCGGTGAGGCTCCCCCCGTGACGCGGGAGACCCGCAGCAGTATCGCGGGGCTCGCGCGGCCCGCGGAAGAGACCGGCGGGCAGTTTCGCCGGGCTCTGTAGCGGTCCCCTATCTACTCCGAAGCCGAATCCTCACCCCCCGCTCCCGATCGGCGTCCCCGGCGGGATCGGCAGCGGCTGCGACGGCTCGGTGGGGTTGGCCCGCCGCTCCAGGAAGCGCCGGATGTCGCGCACGGCAAGCTCCTCGTGCGCCCGCTGCGCCGTGTCCCCCGAGCGCCTGCCCGAGAGCCGCTCCGCCAGACGCGCCAACTGGTACTCGGCCGAGGCGCGCACCTGTGGCGCCGCCTGACGCTCCGAGGCCAGCGCGATCAGCCGGTCCACCACCACCCGCTGCGCCACCCGCCGGAGCGCCGCCTCGCGCGGGCTCGTCGGGGTGGGCCGGCCCCACGTCCCCTCCACCAGCCGCCCCATCATCTCGTCCAGGGAGGGCGCGGCGGGGTTGCGGGCGTGGAAGGAGACCAGCCGCGCCGCGCGCTCCCGGTGCAGGAGCCCGTCCACCACCATCGACGAGAGCATCTGCGCCGCGCCCAGCGGGTCGAAGGCGCTCCCCGTGGACGAGGCGAACGACCAGGCGTTGGTGCCGTACCCGAAGGGGGGCGGGGGGATCAGCGCGGCCACCCGCTCGGGGATCGCCAGCCCCTCCGGCTGGATGGCGCGGACCAGCATCGCCAGCGCCCGCCGCTGGTCCGCGGGGTCCACGATCGCCGCCGGAGCCTGCTCGTCGCCGGAGAGGGCGTAGGTGTACTCCAGCCCCCCGACCGTCTTGATGGCGGCCTCGATCGCGTAGCGGTGGTGCAGGAACACCGGGACCAGGCGCTCGTTGAGGAGGTGCATCGGCTCGCCGGGGCGGATCGCCGCGGCGCCGAAGCGGTCCAGGAGGAACCGGCGCACCTCCGAGGTCCGCTCCAGCTCCGCCAGCCGGTCGCTCCCGTTGGCCCAGCGGGTCACCTCGGCCATCATCCCGCCCACCTCGTCCGCGTCACGGTCGGCCATGAAGCGGATCCCGCGCCGGAGCCCCTCGCGGACGATCTCCCGCAGCCCGCGCGCCTCCGCCTCGGGCGTGGCGAACTGGGTGTAGGCGTAGCGGATCGCCAGCGTGTCGTACGCCCCCGGTCCGGCGCGGTACGCCTCGGACAGGTCGATGCGGCCGTCGCGCAGGCGGATCAGCGGTCCCGGGTAGTCCATCACCGAGGCGCGGCCGTAGCTGGAGGCGATGAAGTTGTGCGCCAGCCCCAGCGTGTGCCCGATCTCGTGCGCCACGTGCTGGCGGCGGCGCATCATGGTGAACGCCTCCGCGTCGCCCGAGGGGTCCAGCCTCGCCACCCAGTCGCCCACCGGCTCCATGGAGGGGACCGTCCCGGCGAAGATGTTGAAGTCGGTCAGCGAGCGGTACGTGTCCATCCGCACCGCGGCCTTGATGATCTCGCCGGTGCGCGGGTCCCGGAACGACGGGCCGATGGAGAAGCCGGGGTCGGTGCGGTGTACCCACTGGATCACCGAGTAGCGCGCGTCCATCGGGTCGGCCCCCTCGGGGAGGTCCTGCACCTGGAACGCATTGATGAACCCGGCGGCCTCGAAGACCCGGTTCCACCAGAGCGCCCCCTCGCGGAAGGCGGTGCGGTACGGCTCCGGGATCCCGGGGTCCAGGTAGTAGACGATGGGCTTCACCGGCTCCGACATCGCCGCGCCGGGGTCCTTCTTCTCCAGGCGCCAGCGGGAGATCCACCGCTGCTGGAACCGGCCGCTGAAGGGCTGGCTGAAGTCGTAGAAGGTCAGCGCGTTGACGCCCACCCGCGGGTCGAAGGCGCGCGGTCGGTACCCGGGGGGCGGGAGCTCCACGAAGGAGTGGTGCTGCCGCAGCGAGAGCGAGCGTCCGTCCGGGGTGTGACGGGCGATCTCCGGCCCCGGGTTGTCGCTGGCGAAGGTGAGCAGGACCTCCACCTCGGTGTTCTTCGGGAAGGCCCGGGTCCGCGGCAGGTAGACGGTGCTCCGGTCGCGGTCCAGGCGGAACTCGCCCTGGTTGGCGCGGCGGATCTGCCCCGCCACCCCGAAGGCATCCTGGAGGAAGAAGTCCGTGGCGTCGATCAGGAAGCGCCCCCCCTCCTCCGCCTGGATGGGGAACGCCCCGCGCACCGAGGTGGGGAAGGATTCCTGCACCGACCGAACCTCGGCCTCGCTCCGCGCGCTGACCGCCCGGAAGCCGGTGTTCTGCTGCACCAGGAGGAGCTTGGGCCCGTGGCGCTCGAAGCGCACCACTGCTCCGTCGCCGAGGGTGCCGCGGTCCAGCCCCAGCGCGTTGGAGCCGATCCCGGTCGCCAGGGAGTTGAGGTACAGGAAGTCCTCCCCCACCCGCCCCACCTCCAGCAGGAGCTTGCCGTTGCGGGCGTCCCAGTAGAAGGGGAAGTAGCCGTCCTGCCGCTGGAGCCCCGCGGTGCGCTGCGCGAAGCCCTGCTGGGTCGCGGGGGCCCCGGAGGGGGGCCGCTCCGCAGACGGCGGCTGCGACGGGGTGGGGGAGGAGGACGGACGCGACGACGGGGCGCAGGCGGAGAGCACGGCCAGCGCGGCGGCCACCAAGGGCCGCGGGGTTCGGTTTCGGGTCATGGACGGGCGATCGTGAGAGTAGGTCGGGAACCGGTTGGGCTACGCCAGCGCGGGGGTCTCCTCGCGGACCGCGCGAGCCGGTTGCGCCCCCGTCACCGGTTCCGCCAGTGCCGAGGCCGACAGGAGCACCAGGGAGATCCACACCAGGTCCGCCATCAGCAGGTGCACCAGCTGCATCCAGATGGGCACCAGGAGCACCACGTTCAGCACCCCCGCGCCGAGCTGCGCCGCGAACAGCGCCGCCAGCAAGGTCGCCAGGCGCCGGGTGGCCGCCGAGGGGCGCAGCCGGGCGACGATCCGGCCCGCGACCAGCAGGTAGGCTCCGACGCCGACGGCCAGCACCGGATGCAGCACCCGGAGGCGGAGGAGGAAGTGCGCGGTGGGGGAGAAGTCCTGCCGGAAGCCCTCCGCCAGCGACGCCGCCGGGAAGAGCGTGTCCCCCAGCGCCGCGACGGCCCCGGTCGCCCCCACCGCCACCACGCCCAGCACCCCCGCTCCCAGCAGGCCCCCCACGGCGCCCGACCCCCGCACCCGCACCTCCCGCCCCCCCGACGCCCACCAGCCCGTCAGCGTGATGGCCGCCAGGAGGAAGAAGGTGTTGACCAGGTGGGCCACCATGGCGAAG
>DATAAL010000249.1:0-1759 GCA_036260145.1 Longimicrobiaceae bacterium
CAGCGCTGGAACACCCGCCCCGGGCGGAACTGGTTATACTCCAGGTACACGGTGCCGATGGCCCAGTCCGGGTACGGCTGGAACCCCACGTCGTTGATCTCGAACCCGGGGGAGATGGCGTGGCCGACCAGCCCCCAGCGCCATGGTCCCCCTCCGATCCTCTCCACGCGCGCGTCGGCGAGGATCCCGGAGAGCGAGGTGCGCTCCGGGTCCAGCTCCACGTAGTCGGCGTCGGGGCGCTGGAAGTACCGCCCCGGAGCGATCTGCGTCAGGAAGATGGACCGTCGGCTCCCCTCGACGTGGCTCCCCAGGAGCGCGCCGCGGACCTCGTAGTTCCCGCCCCCGAAGCGGTGCCGCCCATCCACCCCGGCGGTGTAGGCGGAGGAGCGCAGGAAGTCCATCCCGGTGCCGTCCAGCCGGCGGTGGGCCGCGGAGAAGATCCCACCTATAGCGCTGGCGCCGTTGCGGAAGTCGCGGGACGCCCGCGCCACGGCGTAGTTGCTGAGGGGCTCCACCACCGTGCTCCCCCGGTTGCCGCGCAGGTCGGCGTAGCGGGCGGTCTCCTCGGCCGAGACGGCGTCGAGGAACCCCACCGACCATCCCCCCGCCGTCTTTCCGGAGACCTTGGCCGCGCCCAGGATCCGGGTGGAGGTGGGGGCGTCGAAGAACACCGTCCCGGCGGGGAGGAATCCCTGCGGCTGGCGGCCGATTCGGCGCGAATAGAAGACCTGGTCGTGGGCGAAGTTCTTCCCGCGGATGTTCCACCGGTAGTCGATGTCGAAGCGGAAGATGTCCGCCCCCTCCAGGAAGAAGGGACGCTTCTCCGGGAAGAAGATCTCGAAGGCGGTGAGGTTGACCTGCGAGGGGTCGGCCTCCACCTGCCCGAAGTCCGGGTTGATCG
This sequence comes from Longimicrobiaceae bacterium, assembly GCA_036260145.1. GTDB lineage: Bacteria > Gemmatimonadota > Gemmatimonadetes > Longimicrobiales > Longimicrobiaceae > JAFAYN01. Next base: position 902 of record DATAAL010000249.1, read on the forward strand.
TGGCGGTGAGCGTCAGGTTGGAGGTGATCCCGTACTTCAGGTCCCCGCCCACGGTGCCGTAGGTGTCGTTCTCCTGGTAGAAGGGATCGCCCGGGGCGTCGGGGGCGCGGGTGACGCGCGCCATGGTGTACGGCACCACCTCCAGCCGGCGGGGCGGGGCAAGCTCCCCCAGCCCGGCCAGCTCCCCGAAGCGCGACACGAACCCCGGGGCGTCCGGCGGCATGGGCGACCAGTACGAGCGCTCGTTGAGGCGGGCGATGTCACGGAAGAAGTTGATCCCCCAGGTCCGCTCCCCCGCGTCTCCCCGGCTGAAGCGGAGCTGCGAGAGCGGGATGCGGAACTCCGCCGTCCACCCCGCCGAGTCGCGCTGCGTGGCCACGTCCCACACCGCGTCCCAGCCCACGTCCTCCTGCATGTCGTTGAAGTAGAAGACGTCCTTCTTCACGCCCGCCGGGTTCACCGAGAAGCGGTAGGCGGTGCGCCGGTCGTGGTAGCTGTCGATGAGGACGTTGGCCCAGTCGGAGAACCCTATATAGTCGCGCCGCGCGAGGGGAGCCACCACCGAGTCCGGGGCCGTGTCGTACATCCGCATACCCACGTAGACGGCTCCGGCGTCGTACAGGACGCGCGCCTCGGTGCGCTGGCTGGCGGGGGCGCCGGGACGGGGGCGCTGCTGCACCCAGTCGACGGCAGGCTCGGCCTGCGCCCAGGCGGCCTCGTCCAGCCTGCCGTCCAGCGTGACCGTGGCGTCGGCGGCGGCCGCGCGCAGGGTGCGCCGCGGGGTGGCGTCGGGACCGGGACCGGCGGGCGGGTTCGTCTGCGCCGCCAGGGAGCCCACCGCCAGGAGCAGGGCGGCCC
>DATAAL010000250.1:0-11943 GCA_036260145.1 Longimicrobiaceae bacterium
CACCACCGCTGGGGCCATACCCTGCGCGTGGTCGCCATTGCAGGGCTGGTCAACCGGCAGATCCGCGCCCTCGCCTGAACTCTCTGGCTCCTGCTCCCTCTGCGCACTCTACTCAACTCGCACTGTTCTGAATCTTACCTAGTAGGTCCCTCTGCGAACAGTGCAAGGCCGACATATGCCATCGTGTGCGTGTTTAGGCAGATTGGAGAGTGACTGTCCTGAGATACCTGTCGACCTCGAACTTGTCAGCATAGGCATCACTTTCGACCTCCACCGCGAGCAAGTCACCTTGCTCGCGGGGCCGAACTGGACGCATTCGGGTACGGCGCGAACGCGTTCCCGCTGCTGGATCCAGAGTGGTCACCGTGTCAGCGAATACCAACTCGGAGGAATCCAGGTGCGATAGGACGACCGGCGAGTGGCTGTTGAGCAGCATCTGAGATAGAGGCTGTTTCTCCTCGCCGGGACCGACACCGGCCCTTGTGACCATGCTCCTTAGTACATTGATCAGAGCTGCCAACCGCGCAGGGTGAATACCGTTTTCTGGCTCTTCGAAACAAACGAGTCCAGCATGCTTAGGGTCATGCAGCAGGGTCAGCAGAGCGAGAACACGCAGGGTACCATCGGAGATTACCTGCGAACTGAATGCCTCCTTTTCTCCGGTCTGGATCTGGATACGATATCGTCGGTTGAGTTCATCCTCTTCCACTTCAATGCCGACGGGGCCGGAGATTAGACCTGCCAGGTCCGCTGCGATATCGGCCAGATCTCCCTGTGGCCGAATGCCGGAACGGGTCTCGGCTTTGATTCGTGCGAGTACCGTCGGCAAGTTCGAACCATCAGCCTCCAGAGTCTCAGGTGCATTCTTAGGACTCGGCTTGCGAAGCGCCCCTGGATCCAGTTGGAGGAACTTCCAGGTCCTCATCTCTTCGCGGAGCGCGAAGAGATGAGGAAACTCCGCACTTGTGATGCTGGAGAGAATTGTTGCCTCAGCGGCAATCGCCGATCTCGTGCGGCCAGCACGGGGATCCTGATGAATGTTGAACGTCGGGTTTCCGTTCTCTGCACTTGTAGATAGGAAAGGCGAAGTCCTCCCATAATGCATGTAGGCCTGCTTAAATCCCTTGGACGGCCGTTTCCCGTGTGGCTTCCACCGGTCCTGAGTCGCCATGATGGGAGTTGCGCTCTCATGCGTGACGACGAGACGCTCGATTCCGCGGTCATCGGTTTTCCGCTCAATGCCAACCTCGTAGCGGATACGTGTGAACTTGATGTCTTCGACACGCCCCCACGGATCCTGTACGCTCGGATTCAGCAGCACCTCCACGGCGAGCCGCATGGAGTCCCTGGGCCGTCCATCCGCACCGATTCGGAACAGCTCGTCGGGATCTCCCCGGAGGCCGGAAAATGCAGTCCGGAGATCGTCGGAAGCGAGGTGAGACAGCAACTGAATGGCATCGAAGAGGTTCGATTTGCCCGTGGCATTCGGACCTACAATCACGAGGAACGGATTCAGATCGAGACGGAAATCCTCGAAGGTCTTGAATCCATCGACCTCTATTCTCGTCAGCATTCAGCGTCCTCCGAGCAGGTGAGGCACGCGACCACAAAGGCGCAAGCGATCGCCCAATTGGGCTTGGAAGTGGATCCTTCCAGAGTATACGCGACAGTTTCGGAAATCGCCACATCGGAAGGAAATAAACACGCCCGCCGCAGCCAGGCTGCGGCGGGCGCTGGTCTTTCCACCTCGATCAAATGGCCTATGGTCGGACCGGGACGCGCGCCGTGGTATCCGCCCGAACGCTGTCCGCGCGGGCGGAGTCGGGCCGGGCGGCGTTCGCGGCCGGCGTCGGTTGCCCGCACCAGGTCCACACCCGCGCCCGCCCCATCCCCATCCGCATCGCCGTGGTGTCCATCCCGAAGCCGGGGCGCACCCGCTGGTTGCGGCGTGCCTGCTCCTCCATCGCCCGGCGGCGCGACGGGTCGGTGGAGCCACGGTTCTGCCCGAACCGCTCGCAAACCCGGCGCTGCTGTTGCTCCGTGAGCACGGCCCGCACCGCCTCCTGGGCACGGCGGTTGTTCTCCCGGATCTGGTCCACCAGCGGGCGGATCCGCTCGATGTCCTCCTGGCTCTGCCGGCGGCGGATTCCCCCGCTCGGCTGCATCTCCATGAGCTGGTTCTGCAGCGGAGAGTTCTGGGTCTGTAGCGCCACCCCGATGGAGTCCAGGCTCGTGATCTGCTCCGAGGTCAACTGGTACTCCTCGCGCTCCCCGATCAGCGCGAACACCGGGGGAGCGGAGATCCAGGGCTGCTGAGGCTGCTGGGCCTGCTGCGGATTGGTCGCCGGCGGGCGCGACGAGGAGCAGGCGGCCAGCGCCAGCAGGCCGATCAGCGTCGTCAGTCTCTTCATGGTTCCGGATCCTCGCGACTCGAAGAAGGGCATACGTCCGGCAGCGGCCGAAGCCCTGTAGGCACGTCCTGCACGGGTGAGTATCCTACCCGCCGCCGGGCAGCAGGGTCCTGCACGGCCCGTGCCTTACCTCCCTTCTTCCGGAGCCGCCACCGACTCCACGATCAACGGGCCGTGCAGCTTGCCGTTCTCGATGAAGATCTTGTTGGCGTCGTACCCCGCCGCCACTACCCCCGCGATGTAGACTCCGGGGACGTTGGTCTGCATCGTCGCCGGATCGTGCGAGGGGATCCCCGTCGCCGGGTCGATCGACACCCCCAGCGACTTCAGGAGCACCGGGTCCGGGACGTAACCCGTCATCGCCAGCACCCAGTCGTTCGGGAGCGTCCTCCGCTCCCCCGTGTCGAGGCTCTCCACCACCACCTCGCGCGGGCGGATCTCCACCACGCGGTGCTTCCAGAGCGCGGAGATGGAGCCCTCCGAGATCCGGTTATCGATGTCCGGGCGTACCCACGGCTTCACCCCCCGGTCCAGCTGCTCGAACAGGTGCACCAGGGTGACGCGCCCCCCCTCGCGCCAGGTGAGGAGCGCGGCGTCCGCCGCGGAGTTCCCTCCGCCAACCACCAGCACGTCCTGGTCGAAGTAAGGAAAGGGCTCCTTGAAGTAGTGGACCACTTTCGGGAGATCGGCGCCCGGGACGTCCAGGCGCCGCGGAGTGTCGTAGTAGCCCGTGGCGACCACCACGTTGCGGGCGCGGTACACGTGCTCCTCGCCGCCCGCGCGGCGGGTACGGACGCGGAAGTCGCCCCGCTCCCCCTCGACCGCGGCGACGTCCTCGTACTGCCGCACGTCCACCCCGAAGTACGCCACCACCTTGCGGTAGTAGCGGAGCGCCTCGCGCCGGGTGGGCTTGTCGCCCGCCGTCGTGAACGGGATGTCCGCGATCTCCAGCTTCTCGGGGCCGCTGAAGTACGTGACGTACGTGGGGTGGTCGATCATCCCCTGCGTCACCGCACCCCGGTCAAAAAGAACGCAGCCCAGGCCGTGCTGCCGGGCTGCGACTCCCACCGCGATCCCGCACGGACCCGCCCCCACCACCGCGATGTCGAACACCTCCGGATCCTGCCGCATTCCTTTCTCCTGCACGGTTGCAGACCCACCTTCCACGAGCCCGTCTGCACATCACGCGCCGCCCGCGCCGCTTCCACTGCGGCGGGGTCCGCGCCGGGAACCGTCCTATTCGTCCAGGAAGTGGGGGAGCGAGCAGAAGGTCCCGTCGCGGTACGCGATCACCACCCGGCGCGCCACCAGCACGGCGAGCGCGGATACCGCCGCCTCGCGAGCCAGCCCCGCGGCCTCGCTGATCTCGGGGCCGCTGGCCCTCCGCAGGCGGAGGACGGCGTTCCAGCAGGCGCGCTGCAGGGGGTCCGCGCGCCCGAGGAGCTGGAACCCGGCGTCCTCCACCTCCGCCACCAGGAGGAGGCCGTGGCGCTCCAGCACCTCCTCGATCGGCTCGCGGTGGTGCTCCTGGACTCCGCGGATCAGGAAGAACGCCTCGGCCGGGCGCTCCGCGCCCTGGTAGCGCAGGAGGAGCTTGGCCACGATCTCGTCCGCGCACGAGTAGTCCAGCACGCGGACCTGGGAAAAGTCCAGGATCGAGAGGCAGACGGAATGCTCCCCGTCCAGCTCCGCGATCTGGCTCTCCACCCCGGTGCGGATGGCCCGCCCCGTGGGGCGGGTCACCAGGTTGCTGTACAGCGAGGTGATGGAGCGCCGGTGGAGGAGCGTCAGGTCGATGGCGAGCGGCGAGACCCTGCGCTCGGGGAGCATCTCAGCCCAGGTCCGTGTCGGCTACGGTCACCTTCTCCATGGCGTCGCCGCGGCGGAGCTGCCGGACCACGTCCATCCCACGCACCACCTGCCCGAACACGGTGTACTTGCCGTCCAGGTGACGCGCGTTGGCCTCGTCCAGCACCACGAAGAACTGGCTTCCGGCGCTGTCCGGGTGGTTGGAGCGGGCCATCGAGAGCGCTCCGGCCGTGTGGCGGTGGGGGTTCCCGGCGACCTCCAGTTTCACGGTGTACCCGGGTCCGCCCGTCCCGATCCTCCGATCCTCGAGAGGGAGTTCCTTGGTCAGCGGATCTCCACCCTGAAGTACGAAGCCAGGCTCGAACCGGTGGAAAACGATCCCGTCGTAGAAGCCGTCCTGGGCCAGGCGCTCGAAACTCTCGACCGTATTGGGTGCGACGTCCGGGTACAGCTCGGCGACGAAGGTCCCCTTGTTGGTCTGGAAGGTCGCGGTCTTCATGAGTGTGCGTGCGGGTGTCGGTCGGTACAGGGTGGACACGGCGGCTAGCGCGGCCGGGCCGGTGCGCGGCCCCGCGCCGAAGCCGCGGGCTCCGGAGTCGCGGGCTGCGCCTCCTTGGCCGGGAGGACGATCAGGATCTGGGCTCCCGGGAAGTACGCCAGGTCCGTCTCCATCGGCTGGGCGTCGTCCCAGTCGGGGACGTCGGCGATCCGGGCCGTACCGCTGCGGATGGCGATCTTCCCTCCCCAGCGCCCCACCTTCCTGCGAATCTGCTTCAGCCCCTGCCCCCGCCCGGGGTCGCGGAAGCGTGTGATCCCGTGGAGGAACGCCGCCTCCAGCGCCGTGTAGTCGCCCCACCGGTCGCCGAAGCGCGCCGCGTGCTCCTTGGCGAGCGAGCCCCTGAACCCCACCCCCAGATCCATCACCGCGATCACGGCCACCTTGCGGTCCAGCCGCCGCAGCTTGCTGTAGATCTGGATCCCCACCCACCCGGGAGCGTCGGCGTGCTCGATGATGTTCTGCGACACCTCGGAGAGGAGCATGCTGAACCCGATGGCGTCGGCGCGCGAGTAGTTCAGGTGCTCGGCGAGGATGGTGCTGATGCGGCTCTCGTTGAGGACGTCGATCACCCCGTGGACGTCCTCGTGCGACTGGATCCGGGTGATCTCCAGGAGGACGCTGGACTCCTTCCCGCCGCGGGTGCGCGGAGGAGCCGGCATCTCGAAGATCCCCGCCGCCTCGTGCATGAACCCCATGCGGGTGAGGTAGCTGAGCACCTCGGACGACTGGGGGAGCTGCAGCAGGGGACCCACGCCGTCCTTCCGCAGCGTCTCGCCGAGCGCCAGGAGGCCGATCATCCCGTACGGGTCGGCCCAGCGGACGTGGCGCGCGTCGATCAGGACGCGCTCGTCCTCCGCCTCCGCGGCCCCGGCCACCAGGGTGTCGAACGCGGCGTCGTCCAGCCTCGGGGGTACCACCAGCACACGCGTCATGGAGCGGAACCGTCGGGGGTGGAGGTCGGTGCGGCAAGGTAACACCGCCCGGGGGGTGGTGAAAGACCCGGGGAGGTTCAGCCGGCGAGGTGCGCGTACAGCGACGAGGCCCCCCGGTGCCCCATCTTCCGGGCCGCTGTGCGGTGCGCGCGGAGCACGGCCTCCTCCAGGTCCAGCCCCTCCAGGAGCCCCGCGAAGAGGGCGATCCCCCATACATCCCCGGCGCCCGTCGGGTCTCCCGCCACCGGGGCGGCGAGGGGGACCGTCCGCCCCTCCGCCCGGAGACTGGCGCCGGAGCTCCGGCGGGACAGCCATCGCTCGGGCGAGTCCGGGAACCCCTGGCGGCGGAGGTAGGCAGCGCCCTTGGGCCCGAGAGTCACCACCACCAGTCCTGGCCCGGCACTGAGCAGTCGTTCCGCCGTCGGCTCCCACCCCGCGGAAGGCTCCCCGAGGGTGCCCAGCTCCCGCTCGTTGAGCTGCACCGCGTCGAAGCACCCCGCCCAGCGCTCCCAGTGGGGGAGCGTCCGCAGCTCGCGCGCCCTCGCGCCCGGACAGCCCAGGAAGAGGGAGTGGAGGTCGGAGTAGAGGGGCCCGGGGAACTCCCGGCGGAGCCCCTCCGCGTCCGCGAGCCCCAGCTCGAAGCCGGTGATGAAGTTGACGTAGAGGGCGTCCAGCCCGGAGAGGTGGGGACGGAGCTCTTCCAGCGTCCAGGCGGGGACGCCGCCGGTCAGCCGCTCGCCGCGCTGTTCGGTGTCCGTGTAGCGCAGCTCCACCCGGTTGTTGGGCTCCGGGACGGTCACCACGGAGGGGCCGACGGAGACCCCTGGGAGAGCGGCGAGGAACTCGTGGGCCTCCGGCGCCAGGTCGCTCCCCACCTTGACGATGGGGACCACCTCCCACCCGGCGGGACGGACCGCGGCCGCGGTGGCGAGGGTGTAGGCGATCCCGCCCCACGACTGGAACGGCTCCCCGCGGGCGGAGTCCTCCAGCGTCCAGATCCGGTCCCAGACGAAGGTCCCCAGGACCCCCAGGCGCTTCATGCGGGACCGCTCACACGTGCCCGAACTTCTCCTTCTTGAACACCGCCGCGGCACCCACCACTCCGGCGGTCCCCGGGAGCTCCGCGGGGACGATCCGGCAGCACTCCTGGGCCGAACGGAAGGCCCGCCGCCGCACCTCCGCCCGGAGCGGCTCGAAGAGGGTGTCCCCTGCGCGCGTCACTCCCCCGGCGATCACGATCATCTCCGGGTTGAGGATGTTGATGATGCTCGCGATCCCGGCGCCCAGGAACTTGGCGGTGTCCTTCATCACCTCGGTGGCGTACGGATCGCCCTGCACCGTGGCCTCGTAGACCGTGGCGGCGGTGATGTCCTCCAGCTTCCCGTTGACCATCCCCACCAGGACCGTCTCCGCTCCCGCCTCGATCCCCTCCACGGCGCGCAGGGCGATGGCAGGGCCCGAGGCGTACTGCTCCAGGCACCCGTAGTTCCCGCACTTGCACTTGCGGCCGTTGCTGTCGATGCTCATGTGGCCGATCTCCCCGGCCGCGTCCGAGCACCCGTGGTAGATCTCGCCGTCCAGGACGATCCCGCCGCCGATCCCGGTCCCCAGCGTGAACCCCACCAGCGTGTGCGTCCCCCGCCCCGCCCCCAGCCACCACTCCCCGTAGGTGGCGCAGTTGGCGTCGTTGTCCAGCGTGGCCGGGAGGCGCACCGCGTTGGAGATCAGGTCGCGGAGGGGGAAGTTGCGCCACCCCAGGTTCGGGGTGTTGATCACCGTTCCCGTCTTGCGGTCCAGCGGCCCCGGGGAGCCGATCCCTACCCCCGCGATGTCGTCGCGGGTCCCACCGTGCTGGGAGAGCACCTCCTCGATGGCGCGCTCCACCATGCTCACGATCCGGTCCACCACGAACTTGGCGCCCCGCCCCGACTCGGTGGGCATGGAGCGGAGCCCCAGCACCTCCCCTCCCTCCACCGGGAGGAGCCCCACCACGATGTTGGTCCCACCCAGGTCCACACCGACCACCCAGCGCTTGTCCATAGCTCCCTCGCTCAAGAGACTCCCCCCTCGGACGGAGCGTCACCCCTCTCCGCGAGCCCGGCTGCCACCTCCGCGATCCCCCGCTCCGTACGCGTGATCCCCTCCCGCCGGATCCGCGCCCGGATCTCCCGGTTCCGCTGCCACCGCACGGGGTCGGCGTAGGGGCGGCGGTGCCAGAGGTGGAGGCACGGGGCCCGGTAGCGAATCTGCTTCCCCCGCACCCCCGCGTTTTCCAGCAGTTCGCCCAGGGCCCGGTCCAGCCCCCCGTACCCCATCTCCAGATCGAAGCCGTTGACCGCGACGACGGCCTCCTTCCAGGTGGAGGCGTTGTGCCCGTTCCAGGTGGCGCCGGTCGGGGTCAGCGCGTCCAGCGCCCCGGCCAGAGCCCGGGAGCGGAGGAGCCGCAGGGCGTGTCGTCCGGGTCTCCACCCCTGCGCCCGCAGCCATCCGAGCTCCGCCACCCGCCCCGCGCGCACGTCGTCCACCGTGATCCGGGCGCTCACCCCCTCCGGGAGCTTGAGGTACCCCCCGGACAGGAAGCACCCCGGCTCCGCGAGCCGCAGGTGGACGTCCATGAAGTCCCGGCGCGGGATGCAGTCGCCGTCCGAGAAGATCAGGTACTCCCCGGAGGACACCAGGACAGCCCGGTTCAGGATCTCCGTCTTCCGGAACCCCCGGTCCTCGTGCCAGACGTGGAGCAGGTCCAGCCCTGTTTCTGCGCGTACTCTTGCGATGACCTCGGCCGTTTCGGGCCCCGAACCGTCGTCCGCCACCACCACCTGGAAGTCGCGCCGCGTCTGCACCGCGTAGCCCCAGAGCACCAGCTCGAGCTGTCTGGGCTGATTGTAGGTGGTGAGGATTACGGATGCCTTCATCGAAAGCTTTCTGAACGGCGACAGCCTGGTTTGGGCGTGCCCCCCGCTCGTGCGGGGGTCGGGCTCCGGAGAGCGGAGACCCGCTTGGTGCGCGGGGCTCCCTTATGCCGTTCCTTATTCTCCAACCTTCAAAACTGCCAGGAACGCCTCCTGGGGGATCTCCACGGTCCCCACCTGCTTCATCCGCTTCTTCCCCTCCTTCTGCTTCTCCAGGAGCTTGCGCTTGCGGGTGATGTCGCCGCCGTAGCACTTGGCGGTCACGTTCTTCCGCATGGCCTTGATGCTCTCGCGGGCGATGATCTTGTTCCCGATCGCCGCCTGGATCGCCACCTCGAACATCTGGCGGGGGATCAGCTCCCGGAGCTTCTCCGCGATGGTCCGGCCGTACTCGTACGCCTTGTCGCGGTGGATGATCACGCTGAAGGCGTCCACCGGGTCCCCGTTGATCAGCATATCCAGCTTGACCAGCGGGTTGGCCCGATACTCGCCCAGGTCGTAGTCCAGCGAGGCGTACCCGCGTGTGGACGACTTGAGCCGGTCGTAGAAGTCCAGCACGATCTCCGCCAGCGGAAGCTCGTAGGTCAACTCCACCCGCTGCGGGTCGGGGTAGCTCATCCCCCTGAAGTCGCCGCGGCGCTCATGGCACAGCTTCTGGACCCCGCCGATGTACTCCGCGGGGCACATGATCCGGGCGCGGACGTACGGCTCCTCCACCCGCTCCAGCTTGGTGGGGTCGGGGAGGGCGCTGGGGCTCTCCACCCACCGCTCCTCGCCGTCGGTCATCACCACCCGGTACTTCACGTTGGGGACGGTGGTGATCAGGTCCAGGTCGAACTCCCGCTCCAGCCGCTCCTGGATGATCTCCATATGCAGGAGTCCCAGGAAGCCGCAGCGGAAGCCGAACCCCAGCGCCAGCGAGGTCTCCGGCTCGTAGCTCAGCGAGGCGTCGTTGAGCTTGAGCTTGGCGAGGGCGTCGCGCAACTCCTCGTACTGCTCGGTGGCCGTGGGGTAGATCCCCGCGAACACCATCGGCTTCACCTCCTGGAAGCCGGGGATCAGCTCCGAGGCCGGCCGGTCCGCGTCCAGGATGGTGTCGCCCGAGCGGGTGTGGGCCACCTGCTTGATCCCGGCGATGATGTACCCCACCTCCCCCGGATTCAGCTCGGGGACGGGGTAGCGGCCGAGCTGGAGGTATCCCACCTCGTCGACCGGGTACACGGCGTCATTGGAGCCGAAGGCAATCCGCATCCCCGGGCGGAAGGTCCCGTCCACCACCCGCACGCTCGGCACGGCGCCCACGTACTTGTCGTAGTACGAGTCGAAGATCAGGGCGCGCGGCGGCGCATCGGGGTCGCCCTCGGGGGGCGGGACGCGGGCCACCACCGCCTCCAGGATCTCCTCGATCCCGATCCCCGCCTTGGCCGAGGCCAGGAGTACCTCCTCCGGATCCACCCCCAGGAGGTCCACCAGCTCGTCGCGGCGCCGCTCCGGCTCCGCGCCGGGGAGGTCGATCTTGTTGAGCACGGGGACGATCTCCAGCCCCGCCTCCATCGCCAGGAAGAGGTTGGAGAGCGTCTGCGCCTGCACCCCCTGGGAGGCGTCCACCACCAGGATCGCCCCCTCGCACGCCGCCAGGGAGCGCGACACCTCGTAGGTGAAGTCCACGTGCCCGGGGGTGTCGATCAGGTTGAGCTGGTACGCCTTCCCATCGCGCGCGGCGTACTGCATCCGCACGGCGTTGAGCTTGATGGTGATCCCCCGCTCGCGCTCGATGTCCATCGAGTCGAGGACCTGCTCCTTCATCTCCCGCTGCTGCAGGGTGCGGGTGGATTCCAGGAGCCGGTCGGCGAGGGTGGACTTCCCGTGGTCGATGTGGGCGATGATACAGAAGTTACGGATATGGTCGAGTCGCAAAGCGAGGTCTCGCGGAGAAAGAACTGAATCCCGGGTCCGGAACCGCGGATAAAACTATCGGCTACCGGTACACCGAGGAAGACCCGCCGTGCCGCACCCTGCAACAGGGAAGGCGATCTGCCGGAAGAACGCCGCGGCGAACCCCGCCGCGATCACAAGGTGTCCGGTGCATTGCCCCGCCGGGCCACGTTCCGGCGCCGCTGGCACCGGGTTTGCCCGTCAGATGTTTCGACAGCCGCGACGCCGCCCGGCCGCTTGCTGCGGTTCACGGCCTCCCGGTAGGTTGTCGCCACCATGGGCGGCCTCGGGCCGCCCTTTGCGTACTCTCCAGCCAGGATGCAGAAAGTTACCGGTATGAAGCAAAATGTAGTCGTTCTGCTCGGAGCCACCGTGGGCGCGGCCGCGCTCGCCGCGCCCTCCGCCGCGCAGATCCCCCTGAACACCCGGGCCCTGGGGACCGGCGGCGCGTACGTGGCCGCCGCTCGCGGGTACGAGTCGGTATTCGCCAACCCTGCGAACCTGGGCCTCTCCGATACCCCGCGCTGGTCGCTGAGCTTCCCGCAGGTCGTCGTCGGGCTGACCTCGGTGGGCCCGGAGCTGACCGACGTGCGGGACTACCTCAACTACGACGACCTGTCGGACGAGGAGCGGCAGGAGCTCCTGGCCAGGATCCCCGCCGGGGGTACCGCGCTGGAGGGCGATGTGCGCGCCCCCGTCTTCTCGTACCAGAACGGCAACTTCGGTGTGGGCGTCGCCTACGGCTTCATGGGCGAGCACACGGTGGGGAGGGACCTGGTGGACCTGTTCCTGAACGGGTACCAGACGGGCCGGACCGACTACAGCGTGGGGAACACCGCCGGGCGCCGCGCCACCTTCTGGGACTTCGCCGCAGCGTACGGGCGGAGCTTCGGTCCGCTGAGCCTCGGCGCCACCGCGCACTACTACCACGGAGGTTCCCTGGTGCAGACCCGGGCCTTCGAGCCGCGCTACTCCTTGGCGGGGCTGGATGTGGAGGTGGATTACGTGGGAGTCCGCTCCGAGAGCGGGAGCGGCTTCGGGGTGGACGTCGGCGCCGCGCTGGAGCCGCTCCCGGGGCTGACGCTGAGCGCCGCCGTGGCGAACGCGATCCACTCGATGGAGTGGGACGAGGAGCTGGTGGGGCGCAGGGTAACGCTCACCCGGGCCGACTTCCGCGACTCCGAGTTCCAGGTCATCCGCAACCGCTACGAGCAGAGCGACCAGGAGATCGGGAGCGCGCCCACGGGGCAGTTCGCCACGGTGGCACAGGGGCTGATGGACGACGCCAAGCTGCCGACCACGCTGAAGCTGGGTGCCGCCCTCACCCTCCCCGGCGGCGCGGGCACCACGCTCACCGGGGCCTATCACGACAACCTCGCGGAGGG
>DATAAL010000251.1:0-8277 GCA_036260145.1 Longimicrobiaceae bacterium
ACCACCACCAGGAGGGCGTAGACCACCTGACGCTTCAGCTCGGCGTACACCCTGCCGGAGGCGTAGGTCACGGTGCCGGCCAGGTGATACACCGCGCGGAACAGCCCCGCGACGCACAGCACCTGGAGTGGGAGCGTCATCCCGAGCCAGGCATCGCCGTACAGCACCGCCACCATGTGCGGGGCGGCCACCGCCATCCCGGCCATGATCGGCGCCGCCAGCAGCGCGGCCGTCTGGACGCTTATCAGGTACGCCCGTCCCAGGCGCTCCCGGTCGCCCTGGATCTGCGACATGGCCGGGAACAGGACCTGGTGCGTGGCCACGCCCAGGTAGTTCAGCGGGAGGGTCATCAGGTTGTAGGCGCGGCCGTACAGCCCGAGCGCCGCCGCCCCGAGCCACCGCCCGACAACCAGGTTGTCCCCGTTGCGCGCCAGGTAGTTGACCACCGTGTTCAGGCTGACTCCCGCCCCGAACCCGAGCAGCTCCCGCAGCTCCTTCCTCGCCAGCAGGGGGCGTACCGGGGGACGCACGACGGCGAGTACCAGGAAGGTGTCCAGCACCGCCTGGGTGAGCGAGCCCCACACCAGGCTCCACACCCCGAAGCCGAGGAGCGCCAGCACGGTCACCACGCCCGCGTACCCTACCAGGTAGCTGCACGACCCGACCCAGAAGAGGGTCCTGAAGCGGAGCTGCCGGCGCAGGAGGGAACGGGCGGTCCCGCCCAGCGCTCCCACCACGAAGAGGACGGAGAGCGCCTGCAGTACGTCGGGGAGAAGCGGGGACCGCAGCAGCGGGGCGGAGAAGGGACTCGTCGCCGCCAGTACCCCGGTGAGCGCGAGACCCAGGAGCGTCGTCGCCGTGAAGGCCACGCGGAGGTGGCGCCCCGTGAGGTCGTGGCGCTGGATCACCGCCGCTTCCAGGCCGAAGTCCGAAATGGAGCCCGCGAACCCGATCACCACCATCGCCAGCGCCACCATCCCGAAGTCCGCGGGGGGGAGGAGCCGGGCGAGGAAGACCCCCACGGCGAACTGGAGCCCACCCTGGACCACCGACGACACCAGCCGCCACTGCGCGGCCGACACGGTGCGCTCCGAAAGCGATCGGGAGGGACCGACCTGGCCCCTCCCCCACTCGGCTACGCCATCCATCGCGCCGTCCAGCGGCTGCGCTCCCTGCCCGCGACTAGACCGCACCCACGCCCCGGACCACCGCGGGGAGCGTCTTCGCCAGGATCCGGGCGTCCAGGGCAAGCGACCACTCGTCGATGTATTTGAGGTCCAGAGTGACCCAGTCGTCGAAGCCCAGGTTGCTCCGTCCGCTCACCTGCCAGAGACCGGTCATCCCGGGAGGGGCGCTGAAGCGGCGCATGAACCACGCCTGGTCGAAGAGCTGTACGTCCCGTACGGCCATGGGACGCGGTCCCACCAGCGACATCTGGCCCAGCAGTACGTTCACGAGCTGCGGCAGCTCGTCGAACGAGGTCCTGCGGAGGATTCTACCCACCCGAGTGACACGGGGGTCGTTCCGGATCTTGAACGCCGGCCCCACCGCCTCGTTCCGCGCCTCCAGCGCCGGCTGCAGCGCCTCGGCGTCGTGGACCATCGTGCGGAACTTGTACATCCGGAAGCGCCGCTTGTTCAGCCCGTACCTCTCCTGCGCGAAGATCACCGGGCCGGGGCTGGTCAGCTTGATCGCCAGAGCGATCAGGGCCAGGAGCGGCGCCAGCGCTACCAGTGCCACGGATGCCAACACCAGGTCCAGCAGGCGCTTGACCACCACCCGGTAGTCGTCGTAGAAGACCTTGTTCGCCACTATGGGGAACTGGTCTCCGTGCTCGTAGCGGGGGCGCGCGACGGAGCACTCGAAGATGTCGGCCAGGAACTTCGACTCGGTGCCCGTCCGCTCGGACATGCGAATGACGTGCTGGATCTGGGCGTAGCGCGACTTGATCGGGAGCGCGATCAGCACCTCGTCCACCACGTGATGCATGAGGAGATCCTCCAGCTCCTCGAGCGTGCCGAGCTTCGGCACTCCCATGCGCTTGGAGAGGGGGTGGTCATTGGAGTCCACGAACCCGATCAGCTCCAGATCCTTCTCCGGCCGCGCCTGGATCTCACGCGCCACTCGCAGCGCCCGCGGCCCGCTCCCCACCAGGAGCACCCGACGCGGCGTGCGTACGAGCGAGGTGGCGTTCAGGGAGCGGACAGGGACGCGCACCGCGAGCGTCAGCGCGACAGACCCTACCCAGAAGTACAGGACCGAGACCCAGCGGAAGGACCCGCTGATGCTGGTCAGCGGGAACACGAATGCCAGGGCGCTCCCTACCGTGCACGCCAGGAACACGCGGAGCACCTTGTCGCGGCGGGGGAGAGGCCGGGGATCGTACAGCCCGAAGAGGGAGATCAGCCGCGGCCAGAGGAGCATGAACCCGCCTGCCAGGAGGGCATTCTTCATCGTCACCCGCTGGGTGAGGAAGCCCTCCACCCCCTCCGGCATGCGGTGGAGGTTCAGCCCCAGCCAGACGGCGAAGAGCAGCGCCAGCGCCCCGGCAGTGTCCAGTGCCTGAAGCAGCTCCGTCTGGAGGGCATTCCCAGGGGGAGGCAGCGCAACCGACGAGAGCGGCGAGACCGTCGACCCGCCGCTCGCGGGCCTGAACAGGCTCGGACTCTGTGCCGGGAGAGATGCACCTTCTACTGCGACGGAAGAACTCATATGGTCACCTTCGGCGGCTGGGCCGTCTCGTCGTAGGCATCTCCCAGGCGAGACCCCTGGCTCTGCGACCCCGCCTCGCGACGGGTTTGCTCTTTTCGGGTGTGAATTGATGGCAGGACACTTCAGTGCTCCGCCCCGCGGCGGCAGGCCCCGACTCGAGACTGCCCGTAACCGGCGGTTGTGCGAAATTCATACCAGGGTATCACTTGTTTCCCTATCATCCCCCATAGGTCCGCAGACTCTGGAGAAAGGCATCTCCGGCACGTGCAACGAACGAACCCGCGGCCGAACAGCCCGGAGGAGAGTCGTTGCAAAAAGCGATGAAAATGGCAAAGAGGGGGTATGCCACATGATCATGCCGCCGGGTCCCGGGTCGGCGGCACGTCCGTCACCGATAGACTGCCTGAGGATAGTACGACCTCGCATACTCGTACCACCGGTACGCACCATCGTAGTCGCGGTCCCGTGAAGGGTCGATCTCGTTGAGCACCGTACCCAGGACCGGGAGGTTGGCGCTCCGGCACTGCTCGGCTGAGTAGACCAGCGCCTCGAACGGGGTGGTGCCGGCCCGCGCCACCAGGACCACACCGTCCGCATACTCCGCGAGGATCGCGGGATCCGCAAAGACGTTGATGGGCGGGCAGTCGAGGATCACCAGGTAGTACTTCTCCTTCAGCCACTCGAAGAGCGCCGCTCCGCGCGCCGACCCCAGGAGCCGGGTGGGATCCGGCGGGAGCACGCCGGTGGGGAGGTAATGGAGGACGTTTCCACCACCGACTTCGAGAGTGCGCACCACCTGGTTGAAGGGGGCGGTACCCACCAGCAGGTCCGACAGACCGGTGTCCCGCGGCCCGGGGAGGAGCGTGCTCAGGGAGCCGCGCCGCAGGTCCGCGTCGATCAGGAGGACCTTGAACCCGCGCCGCGCCAGGGTGACAGCCAGCCCGGCCGCGGTGGTGGTCTTCCCGTCACCCGGGAGCGGGCTGGTGAACAGAAGCGACTTCACCTCCGCGTCGGGCCGGGCGAACTGGAGGTTGCGGTGGAGCCATTCGTATGCGTGGGAGGCCCTGGAGGGCGCGTCGTCCCGCCCGAACGACCCCACGGAGACCCTCCCTTCCGCTCCTCTGGGGAGGAGGGCCCGGGCGGCGCTCCCCCGCACCGGGCGGGAGGGAGACAGTAGCTTCCGGGCCGCTCTCCGGGCCGATCCCACCCGCTTCCCCGAAGCGTCCATCTCGCTCAGCCGCGGGATCCACCCGAGCACCGGGAGGCCGGTGGCGGCCTGCAGGTCCTCGCGGGTATGGACCGCGCTGTCGCGGTACTCCCGGACGAAACCGAGCGCCACCCCGAGGAGAACCCCGAAGATCGTGGAGAAGCCGACGAGGAGGTTCCGCCTGGAGCCCGCGGGGCTCGCCGGCAGCCGGGCGGCATCTACCAGCCGCACGCTGGGGTCCTGGACCGCCTGTGCGATCTCCGCCTCCTTCAGCCGGGTCTGGAGGAGGCCGTACATGTCCTCCAGCACCTTGGTCTGCCGGGAGAGACGAGCGAACTCCAGCTCCTTGCCGGGGATCCGGTCCAGGCGGCGCGCAAACCCCCCCAGGGTCGCATCGATGGATGCCACCTGGCTGGAGAGGCCCTGCTGGTAGGTGGTGACTATCGCGCCGAGCTGGTCCTCCAGCTCGTTGACCCGCCGGGTGAGGGCCTGCACGTCGGGATCGTTGGGCCGGCGCCGCGTGAGCAGCTCCGCCCGCTCGTCCTCCACCTTGGCCAGGGAGGTCAGGATCCCCGTGGCCGCATCGTTGCGCAGCAGAGTCGGGAAGGCCACCAGCCTGCGGTACGGGGAAGGTTTCCCCGGCTCCCGGGATGCCCGGCGCGCCTCCGCGATCATCGCGCCCAGGGCGGTGCGCTCCGCGTTCAGCGCACCACGCTCGGCTTCCATCTGCGCGTAGCGGGTCACCTGAGTGCTCGCTTCCACGGGGAGGTCCACCACCTGCTCCTGCTCGCGGAAGCTCTGCAGGCGGTCCTCCGCCTCGGTCAGCTGGAGACGGAGGGTGTCGAGCTGGCGCCGGAGGAACTCCGCCGTCTTTCGCGCTTCCATGGTCCGCAGGTCCTTGCGGAGCGCCACGAAGCGGGCGGTGAGGACGTTGGGGATGTCCCGCACCACCTCGGGGTCCGTCCCCCGGTAGCTCACGCGGATCACGTCCGCTTCGCGGGCGGGCTGCACCACCTCGATGGCGTCCCCCACTCGAAGCACGGCCCCCTCCCGGGTGTCGATGGCCACCTCGAAGCTCTCGTGGCGCGCGGCACCGGGCGCCAGCACGAGAGTGGCGGCGCGTAGCCGGATGGGCTCTCCCGGTGCGGCCGTCCCCATGGCCATGCCGGAGGTCAGCTCGACCACTTTGAAGCGGCCGCCCGCCCCCTGGACGAAGCGGTACCCCGCAGCAGCCGCCCGGGGCGACACCTCGATGCGCGAGAACAGCTCACTGCGCCGGAGGGAGCGCGGCTCGGTGACCTCTAACTGGAGCTGCAGCGAATCGACCACCTGCTCCACCAGGGCGCTGCTCTGCAGCACCTCGATCTCGGTCCCGATCCGGTTCTCGTCCGGAACCGATCCGGGGGTCTCCACGGCAGTCACCGGAATGCGCCGGGCTTCCACCAGGATCTTCGCGGAGGCCTCGTAAACCGGCTCCACACGCCGGGCCAGGAAGATCCCCACGGCCAGCCCCAGCAGCGAGCAGACCAGGATCAGCCACCGGTTGCGGCCCAGAACCCTCCAGACCTCGCCGGGCCCCACCTGCTCGGAGGCGACTGCCGGGAGCGCGAGCTGTGGTTCCACGGTCATCTAACCAGCGAGACGAGGACGCTGATCGCCCCGGTGACCACCGCGGCGGCGATCCCCGGGTTGCGGCTCAGCCAGCCCCGCTCCGGCACGAAGAGCTGATCCCCCGACCGGATGGGAGACGAGGCGATCCGGGTATTGGTGGAGAGCTTCACCGGGACCCTCTTCCCGTCACGCACCAGCTCCACCCGGTTGGGCCTCCCCTCCGAGGTGGGTCCGCCCGCGAGGGCCAGGGCGTCCGAGATGGTCATGGTGGGATCGAGGGGGTAGAGCCCGGGGTTCCGGACCGCGCCCAGCACCTGGACTCGCCGCAGCAGAACCACGTCGATGGAGTTGTGCTGGAGGAATTCCTGGTAAGCGCCGACCAGCCGCTCCTGCAGCCGGGCGGGTGACTCCCCGGCGACCCGGAGCGGCCCTATCCTGGGGAGGACTACGACTCCGTCCTCGTCCACGGGGAAATCGCCCGACAGCTCCGGCTCGCGCCAGATGCGCAGGCGGACCATGTCGCCGGGACGCAGAGGATCGGCCGGACCGGCCGACTGGGCGGAGGCCGCTCCCGGCGCGAGGAGCATCGCCAGGCACAGGAGGCCCTGGACGAGGCACCGGTGGATTGAAAACATGTGCGTCGGGTTGGCTGTGGGTGGAAAACGGATCCGCGCTCCCGAAACGCGCAGTACTTCTTACCCGGGCAACGCCGATTTCGTTTCCCTCAACAGGCAGGATCGTGCAAGCGGGATGCCACGCGGCCACGGCCTGCGACCGTACGGGTCCCCCTGGTGCTCGGGGCGGGACGGGCGGTGGCCCGGGTTGTGCTGAATGACTCCCGACTCCTCCAGGGCAGGCGAGGGGCTCCCGGCTCCCTTTCCGCGAGCCTCCGCCGCGGGAACCTGTTCCCGCTTTTCGCCCTGTGCCCCGTCCCAAATTGCCGGGCCCGGCGGAGCGCACCGTCCCGCTGCACCCGACACCGATTCCTGAACCGATGATGGCCCAGTCGACCGTTACCCAGATCGAGAGACTGCAGAAGGCGTACGCTGCCAACCCCGGGAGCCGGGTCTTCGTCCACCTCGCCGAGGCGTATCGCAGGGCGGGCGACTACGGACGGGCGCACGAGGTTCTGGCCCAGGGACTTCGGAGGCATCGGGACTACGCCAGCGGACTGGTGGTGCTGGCTAAGGTGTACTCGGACCAGGGGGAGGATGTCAAGGCTGAAGCCGTCTGGCGCAACGTGATCCGGCTGGACCCGGAGAACGTGGTGGCGCTCCGGGCGCTCGGGGACATCATGGAGTCCTCGGGACGCAGGGAGGAGGCGCGCGAGTTCTACCGGCGGGTGGTTCGGCTGGAGAACGCCGAGCCGGGCGAGGAGGCGGAAGACGCGTACGACGATGCGTACGATCTGGTGGCTGGGCCGGACGCGGAGGCCCCGGCCGCGAACGGAGTCGCCGCCCCAGCTTCGTCGGCGCCGCCCCCTGCCCCGCACGCGGCCAGCCCGGAGGGAGAGGCGGTCCCATCCCTGAATCCGGGTGCGGGCGAGCGGCGGGCCATGGCGGCACCCTCGACTCCGGAGCCGGCGTCCACCGATCCGCCGCCAGCGCCGCGCGCGCAGCGACTCGGTGGAGTGTCCGGGACATCGGCGCCGCCGCCTCAGACCCCGGGCGGCACTCACGTCCAGTCGGACGAGAACGGCGCGGCCCCGGCCGGGAGCCGGCCGGGCGCTGATGCACTGGCCGAGTTGCTGGTGCGGCTGCTGGAGCAGGACGGCACCGTCTTCCACGCGCACAGCACCCTGCGTCGCCTCCTCGCGCGCGCGCTCGCCCGGGAGCTTGCCCTGGCACCTCCCCAGCTCCAGACCCTCGACCTCGCAGCGCTGCTCGGCGGCCTCGACGACCTCCGTCCCGCGATTCCAGGCACCCCCGCCACACCTGTTGTCACCGTGCAACTGCTCCGCGGGGTTCCGCTTCCGTCCGGCGTTCGGGGGACCATCGCCCACCAGCACGAGTGCTGGGACGGCACCGGCCCGCACGGGCTCCGCGGCGAGCGGATCCCCCTGCTCGCCCGCATCCTGGCCGTGGCTCGGGCGGGCGCCGCTCTCCTGGCCGCCGTCCCGGATGTCGCTGCCGCCACGGAGGAGCTGGAGCGGCAGGCCGGTTCCGCGTTCGACCCGACGGTGGTGGGCCTGCTGCGGCGGGTCTTCGCCCACAGGGAGCAACACGGCATCGGCTACTGCTGGGGTGGCCGCATCTCGGTGGCCCACCCGCAGGAGCGCCGGGCCCTGGAACTGGCGGGGCGCCTGCACGGGTACGGCTACACGGTGGAGGCGGCGCGGGGCGCGCAGGGGCTGCGGGAGCGGCTGCGGGGAGGAGCGCCGCACGCGCTGGTACTGGCGGCGGAGCTGCCGGATGCGGACGTGGCGGTGCTGGTGAGAAACCTGAAGGCGGTGCCGAAGCTCAGGGGAGTGCCGGTCGTGGTGATCGACGTGGCGGAGACGGAGCGGCGGGTGGGACTTCTGGCGGCGGGTGCGGACCTGTGCCTGGGGACGGAGGTGGGATTCACGGAGTTCAAAGCCTCACTCGATGCCCTGCTCCGCCGTTCCGAGGAAGCCGCCGTGCGGATGCATTCGTCTCCCCCCGTCCATCGTCCGGTGCTACCCTCCAGGTAGCGCCCTACCCCTCGCATCCGACCGTTAGGGTGCGGCGGGGCGCGTATTGCATTTTGCTTCCCTGCGTGCAGGACGC